>NZ_JAZDUE010000022.1:0-83465 GCF_036350515.1 Gordonia prachuapensis
CGTATACCGCGAAGAGATTCACCAGGCTGTGCCGGCGGATGGGTATCCGGCAATCGATGGGGCGTGTCGGATCATGTTTCGACAACGCCGCCGCAGAGGCGTTCTTCTCATCGCTAGAGTGGGAAGTATTGTCACGCAACGATTTCAACACTATCATGCAGGCACAGGCAGTGGTGTTGGACTGGTGCTACGGCTTCTACAATCACCAACGCCGCCACAGCGCGATCGGGATGGTGGGCCCGGTCGACTACGAGAACGCCGCGCGCACCGAACCCAAAGCCGCATAGAGGAGTCCTCCACGATTCCGGGGGAACCACAGCCTCGGCTGTGGCGCCATCCGCGGTGCTGTCGAGGGTGTCGATGTCGTTGTCGGCGGTATCGGCGACTTTGTGGTTGTCGGAGCCGTCCACGGTGTCGGTGGTGTCGCCGCCCTCGGTGGTCGTGGCCGGCGCGGCGTCGGTGGGTGCGGCGATGGACGCGCTGTTCGTCGACCGACCGTGGTCATCGTCGTCGCTGGTGCCGTCCGCGCTGTGCTCGGCCGCTGACGGTGTGGTCGTCTCGGTGTCGTCGTTGGCGGTGGTGTCGGTGGCTGTGGCAGAGGGGCGGTGGTCACCCTGGTCGCCGTCTTTCGGCGACGAACTGTTCGCGTCCGTGTCCGCGTCGGCGCGGGGCGCCGTCCGCTTGCCGCGCTTGGTGCGGGCTTGTCCTGCGGTGCAGGTGTCGTCGCCGCATTCGCAGGTCAGGGTGGAGCCGGGGATGCCCACGATCTCGCCGAACGCGAGGATGCGCTGTCGGCCGAGGGTGCGCGGGTCGTTCTTGCAGACGCGTGCGGCGACGAGCTTGGTGATGCGGTCGCGTAGATGCACCCCGTGTTCGGCAGGCATGCACGCATCCAGGTTCATGTGGCCGCCGGCTTCGTTGCTGAAGGTGATGTTCTCGAACGCTTCGGCGATCGCATCCCGCGACTCGGCCGCACCGTCTGGGTCGAGGCTGATCACCGCGTCGGCCAGATCATCGCGCAGTGCGGTGTCGGTGGAGGCCCGATTGCCCAGTTCGAGGGCGAGGTCTTCGAAACTGACCGGCTCATCAGCGTCGGGTTGTGGTTCCGGTTGTACCTCGGCATCCGGATCGGTGTCGTCGGCCTCGTCGTCGAGGAGGTCGTCGAGGGTCGGGTCGGTCGGCTCGTCAGTCTCATCGTCGGCGTCGGTGTCGGTGTCGCCGTCTGGGAGTTGGTCGCGCAGGTCGCCTTTGGGGGCGATGTCGGCGGCGTGGACCATCACCGACATGCGGTGGGTGCTGAATTCGCCGGCCAGATAGGCCATCCGGATCTTCGGGTACTCCTGCAGGGAGGCGCCCAGGGAGTACCATTCGCCGGCTTTGGTTTTGTTGATCCGCAACGCCAGGGAGATCTCGCCGACCGCGGTGTTGCGGGCGGTCTGGCCGAAGATCATGCGGTGGCGGCCATCGGCTCCGAACAGTCGCTCGTTGTAGGCGCTTTCGCCGATGTGGTAGGCCATCAGCAAGGCGCGTGCTTCGGCTTGCCGACTCAACCGCAACGCATCCCGCGCGAACGCCCCCAACCCCTCAGCACCGACCGACGACAACAGGTTGTCGTCGGCTGCGGGATCGGTGTAGGTGAACACGCCAGGCCTTTCGTGAGTGGGAGGTGCTGTGCGGGAATGGGACTGATGTCAGAGTATAGGGTGGGTCTGACAAGTTTTGGTGGGTCGGCGGCGGCCTGTGGATAACGTTGAGTCTGCGCTTTTCGATTGTGTTCAGGATATCGGTTGGGTGTGACAAGAATTGTGGTGCAGTAGGTTTGATGGTTCCGGAGGTCTCGATTACGTCCTCGCCTAGCGGCTCGGACTACTCGACCAGCGGGTGAAAGATGCGGCTCGGACTACTCGGCCAACGGATTGAAGGCGCGGCGGAATTGAACTGACGACGGCGTATCGGGTGGGTATGACAAGATCTGTGGTGCAGTGGGATTGGGGGGTTCCGGAGGTCTCGATTACGTCCTCGCCTAGCGGCTCGGACTACTCGACCAGCGGGGAGAGTTGCGGCTCGGACTACTCGACCAGCGGTTGAAAGTTGCGGCTCGGACTACTCGACCAGCGGGTGGGGTGCGGCTCGGGCTACTCGCCCCACGCCTTGGACACGCGACTCGCGGGCAGGGCTATCCGCTCAGCTGGCGGATTCCTCGCCGATCGTGGGACCGAGGAGGTCGTCCGCGTCGGTGATGCGGTAGGCATACCCCTGCTCTGCCAGGAAGCGCTGACGGTGGGCGGCGTAGTCCGCGTCGAGCGTGTCACGCGACACCACCGAGTAGAAGTGCGCCTGCCCGCCATCACGTTTCGGCCGCAGCAGCCGACCCAACCGCTGGGCCTCCTCCTGGCGGGAGCCGAACGTGCCGGATACCTGGACCGCGACAGACGCCTCCGGGAGGTCGATGGAGAAGTTGGCCACCTTCGACACCACCAGGGTCTGCAGTTCGCCGGACCGGAACCGATCGAACAGGGCCTCGCGCTCCTTGTTCTTCGTCGAACCCTGGATCACCGGGGCGTCGAGCTCGCGCCCGAGTTCCTCCAGCTGATCGATGTATGCACCGATCACCAGGGTCTGAGAACCCTTGTGGCGAGCGAGGATCGACTTCACAACGTTCACCTTGGTGTGCGCCGTCGAGCACAGTTTGTATTTCTCGTCCGACTCGGCAACCGCATACTGCAGCCGTTCCTCGTCGGTGAGGGTGACGCGGACCTCGACGCAGTCGGCGGGCGCGATCCAGCCCTGCGCCTCGATGTCCTTCCACGGAGCGTCATACCGTTTGGGTCCGATGAGGCTGAACACGTCACCTTCACGGCCGTCCTCGCGCACGAGCGTCGCGGTCAGCCCCAGACGACGGCGAGACTGGAGGTCAGCGGTCATCCGGAACACCGGAGCCGGCAGCAAATGCACCTCGTCGTAGATGATCAGACCCCAGTCGCGGGAATCGAAGAGATCGAGATTCTTGTACTCGCCCTTCGACTTCCGTGTCATCACCTGGTACGTGGCGATCGTGATCGGACGGATCTCCTTGCGTTCGCCGGAGTACTCGCCGATCTCGTCCTCGGTCAGCGTCGTCCGCGCGATCAGCTCACGCTTCCACTGACGACCCGCGACGGTGTTGGTCACCAGGATCAGCGTGGTGGCCCCGGCCTTGGCCATGGCCGCGGCACCGACCATCGTCTTCCCCGCACCGCAGGGGAGCACGACGACGCCCGACCCACCGGCCCAGAACGAATCCGCGGCGAGCTGCTGGTAGTCGCGCAGATGCCAATCGTTCTGGTCGAGCTCGATCGCGTGCGCCTCGCCGTCGACGTACCCGGCGAGATCCTCGGCAGGCCAACCGACCTTCAGCAGCACCTGCTTGAGCCGCCCGCGCTCGGACGGGTGCACGATGACCGTGTCGTCGTCGATCCGCGTACCGAGCATGGGTGCGACCTTCTTGTGTCGCATCACCTCTTCGAGGACGGCGCGGTCGAGGCTGACGAGCGTCAGACCGTGCGCCGGATGCTTGACCAACTGCAGCCGACCGAACCGGCTCATCGTCTCGACGACATCCATGAGCAGGGGCTGCGGAACGGCGTAACGCGAGTACGTCACCAAAGCGTCGACCACCTGCTCGGCGTCATGACCGGCCGCGCGCGCATTCCACAGTGCCAGGGGCGTCACCCGGTAGGTGTGCACATGCTCGGGGGCGCGTTCGAGCTCGGCGAACGGCGCGATCGCCGAACGTGCCGCCGCCGAGTCGGGGTGATCCACCTCGAGTAGCAGCGTCTTGTCGGATTGCACGATCAAAGGTCCATCGGTCACCCGATCCATTGTCCAGACGAGCGCAACTCCTGTCAGGTCGCGCTCGTCGAACGCTCCGCGGCCCCGGGACCGATCAGCCGTCCAGCAACTCGACGCTGGTGATCCGATGCAATGAGAACCGCTGTTCCTCCTCGCTGCCCGAGTCGACCGCCACCAGCTGGCCGGCCCCCAGCGTGCGTGGCATCACCACGTGACGCGTCGCCGAGCCATGCGCGTCGACGTAGTCGACCCGCAGCCGACGATTGACGCGCAGAGCCAACTGGATGAGTGCAGTCGCCGACTCGCCGCCCCCGGATGCGCGCACCGGCGCCGCCGAGGTCTCCTTCGACGCCGGCCGCGCGGTCGCGGCGCGATCCTGGGAGCGCATCCGCGAGATGACGGTGCGCAGTTGATCAGACGAGGGCACTGGTCGTCGTGGCTGCGGTTGCCTGCGTTGGCGCGTCACATTGACCCGGCTGCCCCGTTCCCGCAGGTCGACGAGGGTTCCCGACGAGTCCTCGCCGGCGGGTGCAAACCCTGCCGCCCGGAGCCGATCGATGACGTCGCGCACGTCGGCCGGTGACACCGCCACGGTCGGGGCCAGGGCACGCAGCGCCAGGTGATCGGCGGCGTCGCTACGCAGCACGGCCGCCAGAGTCGTCGGGTCCTCGCAACGGATGAACGCCGACGCCACGCCCACACGCAACTGCCCGTGTTTCCGTGCCACGTCCTCGATCAGGTACGTCAACGACTGCGGCACCGGCGTACTGGAGTGGGTGGTGAACATGGTCAGCAGCTCGCTGCTGCTGCGACCTGCATCCAGTGCCCGTCGCACAGAGCTCTCGGACACTCGATACACGGAGGCGGCGCCGCCGGACTCCAGGTCGGCGACCAGTTCCACCTGCTCCGCCAGCTCCGGGGTCATCGGTCCGGGAACCGTCAGCGTCAGGTCGGCCTGGGCCAGGAAGTGGTCGACCGGTTCCGGGAGGGCGGCGCGCATCGCGGTGAGGATTCGCGTTTCGGTGTGCTCCTCGGAGTCGTCGATCACCGCTCGCCCCACACCGGTCAGCGCCGCGTGCGCGACGATCCCCAGTTCGCGCGCCTCGCGCAGGGTCTCGTCGACGATGCGACGGGAGAACCGACGGATCTGACGGGGATGGTGCCAGTGCAGTGCGGCGACCAGGGCGTCGGTGTCCACCGGGACCGAACGGGTCGCCCCGGCCAGTGTCTCCAGGATCGCGCGCCGCTGGATCGGGGCGTAGGAGTCGTGCAGCTCCCCGGACAACGCGGCGAGCGCGTTGCCGTCACGGTCCGGTTCGCCCACCTGCCAGGCCCGACGCGGCATCTCCAGCCATGCGCCCGCCAACGACCACCACTGCCGGTCCGGGGCGTGGTGTAGCCAGCCGTCGGCCGCCGTCGTCGGGGCGAAGGCGAGTTCCCCGGTGTCCGCGGCGGGTGGCGGATCGGGAAAACCGGCGTCGATGAACCGCAGGTAGGCGAGAAGTTCGACGATGAACGAGACGCGCTGTTGCTCCAGCCCGGTCACCTTGGCGATCCGGCGGAGCTCCCGCACGCCGAGCGCGCCGCTACGCAACACCGACGCCGGGGTGACGCCGAGCGCCCGGATGACCGCGGTGGTGTGGCGCAGCAACTCGATTGCCTCGCCGCCCGCCGCGGCGTCGATCGCGCTGTGCGAGAACCGCCTCTTGGCGGCGGCATCGTGGAGTTCGGGCGGCCGCAGGTCGTCGGTGCGCAACGGGGGTTCGCCCCGCAGGATCTGCCCGACCATCGGCGGCAGCTCCACCGTCTGGTCGTCGATCCGGGCCAGGAGCCCGGCCGCGATGAGCCGGGCGACCGGTGCGGCGGGATCGGCGTCGCGGGCGGCGTCGCGACTGCGCCCGAGAGCTGGTCCGCGCGACAACGTCTCCAGCAGGGACCGCTCCCGCTCGCCGAGGTCGTCGGTCTGTCGTCGCAGCTCATCCGGGGTCTGCCGAGCCAGGGGACCGGTCAGGTGGTGCGCCCGCCAGGGCAGGGCCGCGGACGCATGTGCACCGGTGACCAACGCGTCGTCGGGCCCCCACAGCAACGCCCGGGAACGGAGGAGGTGGATGCGCGCGACGACCTCGTCGGCGTCCACGCGTCCGGACAGCTCGGCGACAACGGCTTTCACCGAGGTCGGTGCCGGGATGCGGCCCGATGCGCCGATGCCGAGGGAGATCGTCTGTTCGAGGACGGCAACGGAGAGGAGATCCAGATCCTCCCCGGCCAGCGCCGACGACGCGGCCGCCAGCGCGCGGGACGCGAGCACGGCCGTGCCGGCGGGCGGGGGTGATGCGAGATCGGGGCGCGCGGTGAGCAACGCGATCAACTCGTCGTCGCTGCGCAGCGCCAGATCGTCGGCCAGGCTGGATCCCTGGTCATCCGCACTCATTCGGCCGATTCTACTGAGCGATAGCGACGCGACGGTTTCCGCGGGACGACCGCAAAGGCCGCATGGCACAATGACCCCGTGGCTGAGAAGAAGAAGCAGCAGTACGTCGACAACGGCTGGCCGAAGGACGGGGAGGGCAATGCCGCCGCGCACGCCGTCTCCGAGTTCGCCACGGATATCTCCGGCGCTCTGTCGCCGTTCGGCGATGCGGAGTTCCCCATCCCGCTCGATGAGCTGCCCTACCTCCAGCCGAAGACCACCATCAATCGCTGATCATCGGGTGTCCGACCACGGCGACATCCCGGACTCCGCCGGTCTGAGTCACATCGACTCGACCGGCGCCGCCCGCATGGTCGACGTGGGCGGTAAGGCGACAACCACCAGGCGGGCGGTCGCCGGCGGTACGTTCCGGACCACTGCCGAGGTCATCGAGTTGCTCAGCGAATCCAAGCTGCCCAAGGGCGATGTCCTGGCGACCGCTCGGATCGCCGGCATCATGGCAGCCAAGCGCACCGATGAACTGATCCCGCTCTGCCACCAGCTGGCCTTGTCGTCGGTGGAGATCGACTTCGCGATCGCCGACGATCACATCGACGTCACCGCCGCCGTCGCCACGAGCGGCCAGACCGGTGTGGAGATGGAGGCCCTCACGGCCGTAGCGGTCACGGGGCTGACCCTGCACGACATGGTGAAGGCCGTCGACCGGCGGGCATCGATGACCGATATCCGCCTGCTGGAGAAGACCGGCGGCAAGTCCGGGCCGTGGCATCGTGGCTGACCCCGACTCCCACCGGACGACCCACGGAGAGTCACGCGTGGCGCGGATCGTCGTCGCCTCCACCCGCGCCAGCCGCGGGGAGTATCCGGACCGCACCGGACCGATCATCAGCGAGTGGCTCACCGCGCGCAGCTTCGTCGTCGAGGAACTGATCGTCGTCTCCGACGGCCCACCTGTCGGTGCCGCGCTGCAGGCCGGCGTGCGGGCCGGCGCGCACCTGATCGTCACCACCGGGGGCACGGGCTTGACGCCCACCGATCACACCCCCGAAGAGACCCGCGGCATCCTGGACCGCGAGATCCCCGGGCTCGCCGACGCGATCCGGTCGGCCGGCCTCCCGAAGGTGCCGACCGCGGTGCTGTCCCGCGGCCTCGCCGGGGTGGCCGGTTCCAGCCTGATCGTCAACCTGCCCGGCTCCACCGGTGGTGTGCGCGATGGTTTGTCGGTGCTCGACGGGGTACTCGATCATGCACTCGATCAGATCCGAGGGGGCGATCACACGTGAGCGAAACGGCACCGGCAGACGTCGTCCGTGCCGACCTGTCGGACTCGGCGATCGATCTCGCCGAACACGAGGCACTCGTCACCAAAGCGGCCGGTGGGGCCGCCGGCGCCGTCGTCGGTTTCGTGGGCGCGGTCCGTGACCACGACGGCGGCCGGCACGTCACGCGCCTCGTCTACTCGTCGCATCCGACGGCGCCCGACGTGCTCCGGGAGGTCGTCGCAGCCATCGCGGCCGACGCTCGCGGAGTTCGTGCCGTGGCCGTCTCCCATCGCGTGGGCGATCTCGCCATCGGCGACGTCGCGTTCGTCGTCGCCGTCGCGGCCGATCATCGGCAAGCTGCGTTCGCGACGTGTTCGCTGCTGGTGGACGAGGTGAAGGCACAGCTGCCCGTCTGGAAGCACCAGTATTTCGGCGACGGCTCCGACGAATGGGTGGGCTCGGCGTGACCGCCGCGGGTGACGACCCGGTCGCTCCCGAGCGAGACCCGGAACGCAACGAGACGCGTACCGAACGCCTCGATCGCAACTGGGCGAGTCTCCTGCAGGAGCTACGCGTCGTGCAGACCGGTGGCCAGATCCTGACCGGTCTGATGCTGACGATCCCCTTTCAGGAGGGATTCGAGGAGCTGACCGTCCGCCAGCAGCGCATCTTCGTGCTCAGCCTTGTGTTCGCCGTCCTGTCGACGATCACCCTCATCTCGCCGGTCGCCATGCACCGGCTGCTGTTTCGCCGGCACGCCGTCGACCGACTCGTCGATCGCGCGCACACATTGACGCTGATCGGGATCACCTTCCTCGGCCTGGCACTCACCGGCATCGTCGCGGTGATCTTCGACATCGTGTTCGGCGGGTGGGCGGCCATCGCGGCCGCGGTGATCGCGGTCCTGGTGTTCATCGGGATGTGGGTGGTGCTGCCGTTCAACGAACGCCGACGACTCGGCGACGACTGAGCCCTCCCGGTGCTTAGACCCACCGGTGCCTGAGGAGCCCGTGAGGTACGAGCGGGCGTCACGAAGGCCCCTTCGAGACGCCTCCTCGCAGGCTCGGAAGCTCCTCAGGGGGCGGTGGGTGACGCCTCCTCGCAGGCTCGGAGGCTCCTCAGGGGGCGGTGGGTGACGCCTCCTCGCAGGCTCGGAGGCTCCTCAGGGGGCGGTGGGTAACGCTTCGTCGCGGGCTCGGAGGGGCCTCAGGGGGCGGGTGACGCTCCAAGAAATGGACAAGGGCCCCGCACGGGCTCATGGCCATCGTGCGGGGCCCTTCGACTGTGGGCCCGAGCGGGCTGCGCTCAGTTGCCTGACATCACGGGGTCGGCAGCTGATCCTTGTGCTGGTTGAACAGGTCGATCTGCTCCGGGGTGAGCTCGTAGCCGCTGTCCTTGGCGGCCTTCCAGAGGTTCTGGATCTCCGGGTTGATCTTGTTGTTGTCGATCGCCTGGTCGAGGGCGTCGTCGATCTGGCCGGTCACCTCAGAGGTGCTCCCGGCATCGGGGAGTGCGGCCCAGTCGAACGGCGCGGGCAGCTCGGGGAGCTGCGGCAGGACCGGAGCGGCGGGCTTCGGCTCGGCCGGTGCGCTGCGCTGGGTCGCGCCCGAGAGCCCGGTGCCGCAGGTCGGCCATGCGCCCTTGCCCTGGCCGGCGAGCACACGCTCGGCAACGACGATCTGCTCTTCCTTGGTGGCCTGATCGGCGGTGGGGGCGAACTCGCCGCCGCCGTACCCGCTCCAGGTGCTCGGCGCGAACTGCAGGCCGCCGTGGTAGCCGTTGCCGGTGTTGATGGCCCAGTTGCCGCCGGACTCGCACTGCGCGACAGCGTTCCACTCTGCGTCGGTGGCTGCGTTGGCGGTACCGGTTCCCAGCAGAGCAGCGCCGCCGCCCAGGACGGCCCCGGTCAGGGCGACCTTCGCGAAGGTCTTGGTGGTGGTGGCAGTCGTCGGTTTGCGATGACGTCCGGACATGCTGTGTTTCCTCTCTCCACGCGCCTACGAAGTCAGCTGTCGGGTTCGGGCGAGAGGTGCCCGGTCCCGGCCTGACGTGTGTCACTCCGGGACTTGACCCCAAGGGCGTCGTGTGACGTCCGTTTCCCGTGTGGGAGGTGGGTCCCCCGTCCTCGCTCCTAGATGTCGTTCTCGTGCGTCCCATCGGTGGAGCGAGGTTCGGCGCGGCCGATGCGACGTTTTTTGCCTTGTGGTTACTTGCTCGTGACCCCCCGAGGGCGTCGTTCAGTCACAGTACGACCTTTCGCAGCGCGAATCACGTTGTTGGCAAGCCGGTTTTCGGACCCTGAACATGGGCTGAGAGGGAAAATTCGCGTCCTGCCTGCTCACGGCATGATGGTCGAGTCGTGTCCTACTCGTGATCAATCCGTGATGTGACAAAGCTCACAACGTGGGAGTGTCGTCAGCCACCGGCAAATGGGGGCAGAACATCGACGGTCGCGCAGTCGCCGAGCCGCGCTCCGCGGTCACACATCGCGACGGAGTCGCGGAGATATGAGCAGCGTTCGAGGACGCGCTCGAGATCGGGATTGTCCTTGGCGAGCAACGCCTCCAGCTCGCCGAGCGTCGAATCGGTGTCGACCTCGAGGACGGCGGATTCGGTGCCGGCGGCGGCGCGGGCGGCAGCGAAGTACCGGACGGTCAACTGCATCGTCGTCAGCCCCCGATGGCCGACATCGGCCGTGTCGGTTGGTGGAAGTCGGGATCGTTGACGCCGTGGCCGGCGGCCTTGATCCAGGTGTTGCCCCGCCAGCGCTGCGCGATCGCGGCGTCGAGTTCCTCCGCCGGCAGGCCGCTCCGGAGAACTGCACGCAGGTCGGTCTCACCCTGCGCGAACAGGCAGTTACGCAACGCGCCGTCGGCGGTGAGGCGAGTACGGTCGCAGTCCCCGCAGAACGGTCGTGTCACCGAGGCGATCACCCCGATACGAGCCGGCGCCTCGTCGACCTGGTAGCCGTCGACCAGCCACGTGGCCGCAGGTGCGCTGCCCCGGGGCCGCGGATCGGCGCGCAACGGGAAGTGCGACCGCAGGACGGCCAGGATCTCGTCGGCGGTCACCATCGACGCCCGGTCCCAGCGATGGTCGGCATCGAGCGGCATCTGCTCGATGATGCGGAGCTGATAGCCGTGCTCGAGGCAGAAGCGGGTGAGGTCGGGGAGCCGGGCCAGATCTTCGTGACCGGCGAGGACCGCGTTCACCTTCACCGTCCGCAGGCCGGCGGAGCGCGCCGCCGACAAGCCGGCGAGCACGTCGTTGAGCCGGTCGCGTCGGGTGATCTCGGCGAACCGGGCGGGGTCCACGGTGTCCAGGGAGATGTTGACCCGGTGCAGACCGGCCGCCACCAGACCGTCGATGCGTCGTGCGAGGCCGAGGCCGTTCGTCGTCATCGCGATCTCCGGGCGTTCGGGCCGTCCGGAGATCGCGCCGATCAGGTCCTCGAGGTCACGCCGCAACAAGGGTTCGCCACCGGTGAACCGGACCGACCGGATTCCGAGGTCGCGGATCGCGACCGTCATCACCCGGGTGAGCTCGTCGGTGGTGAGCACCTCGTCGGTCGGCAGCCACTGCAGCCCCTCGGCCGGCATGCAGTAGGTGCACCGGAGATTGCACCGATCGGTGACGGAGACCCGGAGATCGGTCACCACCCGGCCGAACTTGTCCCGCAGCGGGCCGGTGTCCGGCGCGTCCGTGGCCGGCACCCCGGCGGACGACGGGGTGGTCGGGAGCCCGAGCGCGACGACGGTCATCGGCCGTCCCTCAGTGCTTCCAGGGATCGGAAGGTGCTGGCATGGAACACCAACGGTTCCACGCCGGGATCGCTGCGCAGCGCCTCGATCCGCAGCAAGACCAGGGTGTGGTCGCCGGCGGGGATCTCGTTGAACAGCGAGCAGGACAGACTTGCCGCCGCTCCGGGGATGAAGACCGCGCCGTCGTCGGTGCGCACCGGCGTGATGCCGTCGAACCGGGACGCCGCCGGCCCGGCGAGTTGGCGGCACAGGTCCGACTGATCGCTGGCGAACACGCTCAGCCCGATCGCGGGCGCCTCCTTCAATCTCGGCCACGTGGTCGAGGTGTTCTGCACGCACAACGACACCAACGGAGGGTCGAGAGAGACCGTCGTGAACGCGCTCGCGGCCATCCCGGCCGCCGTCGGGGCGCCGGTGTCGTCGGGGACCTGGCAGGCGACCGCGACCACCCCGGACGGGAAACATCCGTACGCGCGCCGCAACGTCGCGGAGTCGGTGGCCGGGGCGAGATCGTCGGCCACCGGCATGATGGCGTCGACGCTCACCGTGACCTCCGTCCGGACCGCAGTGCAAAAACGATGCCCAGCACGAATCCCAGTGGCGCGCACATGGTCAGCAGATAGACGGCCGTGGGTGCTGTGCCGCCGTCGGTGACCAGCGGCGTCACGAACAGCGCGACGATGGCCGCCACTCCGATCGCGAAGACGACCCCGGCAGCCTGCAGCAGGCGAGGGGACGGGTGGCTGTTCATACTTCCACGGTAGATCACGGCGGGGCGCCGCGGAGGCCGCGTGGTGTGTTGCCGTCACATCGCCGGTGCTGGTCGCCGGCGTGAGGTATTCCACGTGACCGCTTCCTGTGGCGTTGGCTAGACTGAATTCCCATTGGCGCCTCTGCTCATCTGAACGAGGGTCGGGCCCGAGTCCGGGCCGGCTGCTGGGTCAGGTGAGGGGCGCTTTTGTCATGACACGTCCGAAAACGCAGATGAGGGTGAGCACAGTGCCGACCGGCAAGGTGAAGTGGTACGACGCGGAGAAGGGTTTCGGCTTCCTGTCGCAGGAGAGCGGGGAGGACGTCTACGTCCGTTCGTCCGCGCTGCCGGAGGGTGTGGAAGCGCTCAAACCCGGTCAGCGCGTCGAGTTCGGCATGGCGGCGGGTCGTCGCGGGCCGCAGGCGCTGACCGTCACCGTGCTGGAACCCGCCCCGAGCGTGGCAAAGAACGCCCGGGAGGCGGCGCGCAAGGAGACCAAACGGCACACGCCCGACGAACTGCACGGGATGGTCGCTGACCTGATCACCCTCCTCGAGGGTGCGGTGCAGCCGGAACTGCGTAAGGGCCGCTATCCCGATCGCAAGACGTCACAGCGGATCTCCGAGGTGGTCAGGGCGGTCACCCGCGAGCTGGAGCGCTGAGTTCCCCGCCGGCTCCGGGTAGTTGCAGACCCTCCGGTGACGTGTCGGCGGCGAGAAATCCGCGCATGCTGACGGTGTCGTCGCCGGCGGAGACCACGGACGGAAGCTGGACCTCGATCGCGATGAGGGTCCGTTCCGCAGTCGAGTGCAGCACGGTGGTGTAGGTCGAGTTCGACCGCATCGGCACGACCGTGCCATCCGGGCCGTTCGGCGTCAGGTACTGGACGACGAGATTCCACGGCCATTCGGCGATGTCCTGGGACACGGAGAGCACCACGGATTCGCCGATCGGCACCGGCACCCGGGCGATCCGGGCGTCGGCCGGGTCTTCCGGTTCGCAGTTCTCCAGGAACACATCGCACATCCGCGTCGGATCGACGCGGACCAGGCGATCGCCGACGGCCAGGTGCAGATACGAGTGCTCACTGTCGGAGTCGCCCGACCACGAGTCCTTCGTCAGGAACGCGACGCTCCCGCCGACGACGGCAACGAACGCGACGGCCACGGCCGCGATGATGGCGAGCGCCTTCTTCTCTCCGCTGTTGAGATTCACGATGCTGAGCTCACAGGTCTTGGGGTCCTCGTGCTGTAGATGGGCTGGGTCAGTGGTGACCCGTGCGGTGGGGTCTGGTCGGTGGGGTGCTGCGCCCGGCGTCCATCTCCGATGCGGGCCGGGTGGTCGGCGCGTCGTGGGCCCGGGTCGCCGCGTTCGACGGTGACGCGGACGGTCCACGCCGCCACGTCCGGTCGGTGTCGCCGACCGCCGAGAAGGCCACGGTCGGTTCGGCGTAGTCGGGTCGCCGCCCGCCGATGCCCGGGACCAGCGACGACCCGCGGTTGGTCAGCACGGTCTGGACCAGGCCCACACCCAGCAGCGCCGCGACCACCGTGAAGCCGATCCACAGGGTGGTGGGCAACACCACGCCCAGGGTGGCGCCGAACACCCACCCCAATTGCAGGACGGTCTCCGACCGGCCGAACGCCGACGCCCTCGACTCGTCCGGCAGGTCGTCCTGGATCGACGAGTCGAGGCAGACCTTGCCGATGGCGCTGGTCCCCGAGGCGACGAAGGCGGCCACGGTGGCGACCACGATGCTGCCGAAGATCGCGGCCAACACTGCGACGACGAAGCAGCCTGCGGTGCACCACAACACGATCGTGGGCGGGTTCTTCAGCTCCAGGCGGGTGCCGAGGCCGTTGCCCAGCATGTTGCCGACCGCGGCCGCGGCGCCGACCGCGCCCAGCAACAGCAACTGCGTCCAGTCGGAGCTCACATCCTGCTGCGCTTTCGCGTAGAAGGCGATGTAGAGGGTCAGGAAGCCGGTCAGGATGCGGATCGTCGCGTTGCCCCACAGGCCCGCGACGACCTTGCGTCCCAACGGCTGGCGCATCTTCGCCGCGAGTTCGTTCGCGGTCTCGCGGGCACCCTTGCGCGCCCCACCGGCGTCGTGCTCGGGCGCGCGCGACATCGCCGGTTCACCGTGATAGGTGAGTGTGGTCGGGATCTCACCCTCGGTGACCTCCACCCACGCCGGGATGCGCATGCAGAACCATGCGCCGACCGCGGCGATCACGGCGAGCCACGCCATCGCCCCGGGGATGTGGAATGGCAGGACCTGCGCCAGAAGCAGTTCGAAGACGGCGGCGACGGCGCCGCCGACGAGGGTGCCGCCGATCAGCCCGAACGTCGTCAGCCGGGAGTTCACCCGGGGGAGGTCGATCGAGGGTGGCACCACGCGTGGCGTCACAGCGGATTTGAGCACGCCGAACGACTTCGACAACACCAAGAGTCCGAGCGCACTCGGATAGAGCACCCACGGGTCGTACTCGAGTTGCTCGGTGACCGGATTCCACGACGAGTTCGCCATGATCAGCAGCGCCAGCACGGTCCGCAGCCCGAAGGTCGTGGCCATCGCGATCCGACGACCGTGTTGGAGCCGGTCGAGCAGCGGTCCGATCAACGGCGCGATCAGGGCGAACGGTGCGATCGTCAGGGCCAGATAGAGGCCGACGTTGGTCTTCGACTCACCGGTGGCGGCCGCGAAGAACAACGTGTTGGCCAACGCGACCGCCATCGCGGCGTCGACGGCGAAGTTGGCGATCACCGGCAGCGTCAGGGCGGTCATCCCCGATCGGTCCGCGCCGTCCGCGGTGGCCGCCCGGTAGATCTTGCCGACGCCGCGGCCGGTCAGTTCCCGGCTGCGCATCGCGGCCACCCGCGCCACGGTGATCTTCTTCGGCATCCGCGGGTCGGTCGTCTCGGTCGACGGCATCGCCCGGGTCCCGCCCATCCGGCCGGTGGGGGCGTTCGCCGGATCGTCCGGGTCGCCGTCGAGCGGCGGCAGATGCGGATTGTGGGTTCGGGGTGGCAGGTACGCATGGTCGGCGTGACCGCGGGACGAGCCGCGGCCGGTCGGCCGGCCCGAACGTCCCTCGTCGGCGGGATAATTCGCGGTGCCCGGATGCTGCCGGGGGCTGCGCCGCCCGCGGCCGCTTTCCGCTGCGCCGTCACGACTAGGCCCCAGGCGATCCGGTCGTGTCGGGTCACCGTCGTCCCGGCGGGGCGAATGGGGACTGGGTCGGTTCACACGGACAATTGTTCCTCATCCCACCGACTCGGTCGCGGATGGTCGCCACCCGCGAGGCGGGTCGGTGCCACCGCATGGTGTCCGTGTTGCACACTGGAGGGGTGACTCTTGCATTCGACGGTGACCGGCTGCTAGCCGCCGTGGACGTGGCGCGCACAGCGCTCGTCGAGGACGGCCAGTCTCCGGGGCGGCACCTGGAGAGCACCCCGGAGGGGGAGTGGGCGGTCGCCCACTATTTCGAGGCCGACCTGCCCGGCTACCGCGGGTGGCAATGGTGTGTCGTCGTCGCCGGTGCACCCGGGGCCGACGAGACCACCGTCAGCGAGATCGTTCTGCTCCCCGGTGAGGGATCTCTGCTCGCACCCGACTGGGTCCCGTGGAACGAGCGGGTGGCAGCCGGCGACCTGTCGCCGGGCGATGTCCTCGCCGCCGAGCCCGGCGACCATCGGCTGGTTCCGAATCAGATCGACACCGGCGACGAGTTCCGGTTCGACGACGACCGCACCGATCCCGACGACATCGGCCAGATCGCCGGTGAGGTGGGACTCGGCCGCCGCCGTCTGCTCAGCCCGGAAGGGCGTGACGAGGCGGCGCAGCGCTGGCACGACGGTGAGTACGGTCCGCACAGCGACATGGCCGCGGCAGCCGCGTTCAACTGCGTGACATGCGGTTTCTATTTGCCTTTGGCAGGTGCTCTGCGTCCGGCGTTCGGGGTGTGCGCCAACGAGTACTCCGCCGACGGGCACGTGGTGGCCGCCGACTACGGATGCGGTGCGCACTCCGATGTCGCCGCACCGCGAGGTGAGGGATCGCCCGCCTACGACGCGTTCGACGACGGCGCGCTGGAGATCGTTCCGGCCACCGCGAACGCCGGCGGGGACGCGACCCCCTGACGGACACCATGGTCGACGGCACCGACCCGTTCGGCGTCGGCGAACTGCGCGCCGCGACCCTCTCGTCCTGGCGTTCTTCCGGCAACCGCTACCTCGAGGACGCCACCACCGAGGACGACCTCGTCACCGTCGGCTACCGCGACAGGCTGTTCACCGAACTCGTCGCCAATGCCGCCGATGCCGCGGCCGCCGCCGGCGTCACGGGACTCGTGGCGATCTGGTCCACCGATCAGGGGACCGTCCACATCGCGAACACCGGTGCGCCACTGACCTCCGACGGGGTCCGGTCCCTGCTGTCGCTGCGGGTCTCCGCGAAGTCCGATGCCGCGGGGCCGCGCAGTGTGGGCCGCTACGGCGTGGGCTTCACCGCGACCGCTGCCGTCGCCGACCGAGTCGAGGTCCGCTCGACGTCTGGTTCGATCGTCTTCGACCGGTCGCACACCGCCGACGCGATCGCCGCCGACGACATCGGTGCCACCGCTGCCCGCGCACCATTGCTGCGCCTCGCCTGGCCGACCGACACCATGCCCGCCGGGGCGTTCGACACCGAGGTGGTCATCTGGCCGCGCGCGGGGACCACCGCCGACGCTCTGATGTCTGCGGCTCAGTCGCAGGCCGTCGACCTCCTGCTGGAACTCGATGGGCTGAACGAGATCTCGGTCGTCGATACCGTCGTCACGATCGAGCGCGAAACGGTCCCTCACCCCCCGGTCCCTGAGGAGCGAGGCGGTAGCCGAGCGTCACGAAGGGCCCCGCAACGTCTCACGATTACCACGTCATCACCCGCACACACGGTGTCCCGAACCTGGATTCAGGCCGGTGCCCGCACCCGATGGCTGATCGAGATCGACGAGACCGGTGCGGTGCTCGACCCGCCGGCGGTGTCCGTCCTGTGCGCACCGACGCCGACCGACATCGAACTGTCGCTACCCGCGTCGTGCATCACCGATCTGCCGCTCACGCCGGACCGCCGACACCTGCACCCTTCCGCCGACATCGCCTCGGCCGCAGACGGATACACCGATCTGATCCGCGCGGTCCAGGACTCGTCCCGGCTGCGTCTGGTGCCGGCGGCCGGACGCATCCGGAACCGGGACGACGCCGTCCTCACCGACGCCGTGCTCGCCGAACTGACCGATGGCCCATGGCTTCCCGCCGCCGACGGTACCGAACTGACGCCCAGCCGGGCCGTCGTCTTCGGCGATCTCACCGCCGAACTCGCCGACGTGTTGTCGCCGATCATGGGCGACCTCGCCCACCCGTCCGTGTCCGAACGCCGACATCTGACTCGACTCAGGTCGGTGGGGGTCGGCGAGATCGGTCTCGCCGACCTCGCCGAGCGTCTCATCGGTGTCGAACGTCCCCCGTCGTGGTGGCGGGATCTGTATTCGGCGCTCTCCCCGCTGGTCACGACCGCCGCCGACGCCGAGGAACTCGGCACCCTCCCCGTACCCCGCTCCGACGGGCGCACCAACATCGGTGCGCGCGGCCTCTTCCTCGCCGACGGCTTCACCACGTCGCCGAGCTGGATACCCACCGTGGATCCGGACGCGCGGCATCCGTTGATCGAACGCCTCGGCGCCACCGCCATCTCCGTGACCGACGCGCTCGCCGACCCCGCTCTGCGGCAACTGGTCGACGAGGCCGACGACGATCATCTGATCGAGACCGCCGACGAGGTGTTCGAGCTTCTCACCGCCGATCCGGCTGCGCCAGTACCGGAATGGCTCGCCGGGATGCCGATCGCCGACTCCGAGGGGGACCTCGTACCGGCCGACGAACTCCTGCTTCCGGACAGTCCGCTGGTCTCGGTGCTCGTCGACGACGCCCCGTTCGGGCGGGTGGCTCCCGACCTCGTCGCACGGGTCGGCGTCGACGTGCTGCGTCGCGTCGGTGTCGGCTGGGGGTTCATGACGGTCGTCGACGATCTCCCGGTCGCGGCCGACCACGACCTCCCCGACGAACAGCAGTGGTGGGACTCGCTCGACGAGCCGCCGGAAACGCTTGCCGCGGTGCTTGATCTGGATCTCGTCGACGAGACCCGGTGGAACGATGCGCTGACATTGCTGGCCACCGACGAGCACACCGCGCCGCTGCTCGCCGACCGCGCCGGGTACACGGCCTGGTGGTTGCGACATCACGCCGTCGTCGACGGGCAACGCCTCGGCTGGTACCGGGCACCCTCCGACGACTCGGTCGCCGGTGTCCGCGACGCCATCCGCCACGAGCACGCCGATCAGCTCGCCGCCGCCCTGGGTGGTCTCGAGATCGAGTCGGCCGCCGACGCCGACACCGTGCTCGCGCACCTCGGCGACCCCGACCGCGACATCGTCGGAGGTGTTGCGGCGGACGTACACGCGGCCGTGGTCGCCGCGGCGCGGCGCGGAGTCCTCGACCCCGAAGATCTTGCTGTGCCACAACGCGTCAGGTCCACCACCGGTGACGCTGTCGAGGTCGGCGTCGTGCTCGACCGGCCCTGGCTGATCCAGGTGCTCTCGCCGACGGAGGTGGTGCTGGCCGGTTCGCGGCCCGACGTCGACGACGCGGTGCTCCTCGCCGAGATCCTCGATCTGCCGATCGCGAGCGACGAGGTCCGGGCGGAGGTGCCCGGTGACGGCGTCGCCGCCGTCCACGGTTGTGCCGAGGCGACACTGTTCGTCGCGCAGTGGGGGCACGACCTCGGTCGGGGAGACGTCCGACTCCACGATGAGCTCTGGGTTCGATTGCGCCGCAAGAGCAGTGAACGTGACGTTCGGGTCCACTGGTGGGTGGACGAGAACGGTGTCACCCACCTCCCGCGGATGACACGCCCGAGGTAGCTTCCGCCGTCGTCGGAGCATCGATACCGGCTGTGAGGATCGACGCCAACTGCCGATAGGCGGACGCGTCGTCGAGCCCGGTGGCCGCCTCGACCTCACGGCGCTGGATGCGGCTCATCATCGATGCCGCGAGGTCGGCGGCAAACGCCGCGTCGACATCCCGGAACTCGCCGGACGCGACCCCGGCGGTGATGAACTCCTGCACCCGCCGCGCGGCCGCCGCCGTGTTGCGCTCGTAGAGCTCTCGTGTCGGCTCGAAGGCGTGAAGATCGGACATGAACGCCGTCGACGCGGGTGCGAGGGCATCACCGACGCTGACGAGATACGTGACCACCCGATCCCGGGCGCTGTCGGCGTCGGCGACCGCGGCCTCGACTTGCTCGGTTGCGGTACGGAAGAAGTGGGTCACCGTCTTGACGACCAGTTGCTCCTTGCTGCCCGCCAGCGTGTAGAGCGTCGATTTGGAACAGCGCAACCGCGATGCCAACTCCGCGACACCGAACTGGGCGAATCCCTCCGCCAGCAACAACCCGAGAAGTCCGTCGAACAGGTCCTCGCGGCGTCGCGTGCCGAATGCGGTGTTGTCGACCATGCACGCAATAGTACTATCGGGTGTACCCCAGTACTATTTCAAATCCCTCGGAGGTTTGCGTCATGCCGGTCGATCGCCTGCTGCCCAGCGATGAAGCGCACGATCTCATCGCCCTGACCAGGGACTTCGCCGACAAGCGACTCGCCCCCATTGTCGACGATCACGAGAAGTCGGAGACGTACCCCGACGGGCTCTTCGCGGAGATGGGTGAGGCGGGTCTCCTTGGGTTGCCGTATCCGGTCGAATGGGACGGTGGTGGCCAGCCGTACGAGGTGTACCTGCAGGTGCTCGAGGAACTCGGAGCGCGTTGGGCGGCGGTCGCCGTCGCGGTGAGCGTGCACGGTCTCGCGTGCCACCCCTTGTTCAACTTCGGCACCGACGAGCAGAAGCAGCGGTGGTTGCCGGACCTCCTCAACGGCCGACTCATCGGTGCCTACAGCCTGTCCGAGCCACAGGCCGGTTCCGACGCGGCAGCGCTGGCCTGCAAGGCGGCGGCGGTCGAGGGTGGGTATCGGGTCAACGGCGCCAAGGCGTGGATCACCCACGGCGGCATCGCCGACGCCTACAACCTCTTTGCCCGCACCGGTGAGGGGTCGAAGGGTGTCAGCTGCTTCCTCGTCGCCCGGGACACCGAGGGCCTCGCATTCGGTAAGCCCGAGGAGAAGATGGGGCTGCATGCCGTGCCGACCACCTCGGCCACCTACGACGACGCGCTGGTGACCGAGGACCGGCGTCTGGGCGCCGAGGGGGACGGCCTGCCGATCGCGTTCTCCGCGTTGGATTCCGGCCGCCTCGGCATCGCTGCGGTCGCGACCGGGCTCGCCCAGTCCGCCCTCGACGCCGCGGTCGAGTACGCCCAGGAGCGGACGGCGTTCGGACGCAAGATCATCGACCACCAGGGCCTCGGCTTCGTCCTCGCCGACATGGCGGCCGCGATCGACTCGGCACGCGCCACCTACCTCGATGCGGCGCGACGTCGCGACGCGGGAAGGCCGTACTCCCGTGCCGCGGCGACCGCGAAACTCGTTGCGACCGATGCAGCCATGAAGGTCACCACCGACGCCGTCCAGGTGTTCGGTGGATATGGCTACACCCGGGACTTCAAGGTCGAACGCCTGATGCGCGAGGCGAAGATCACGCAGATCTTCGAGGGCACCAATCAGATCCAGCGTCTCGTGATTGCGCGGTCGTTGGCCTCGAGCTGACGATCACAGTTCTGGCCGCATTTCCGGGTTCCGGCTAGGACCGGGAAGTGCGGCCAGAAACCGTAGGTGCGGCCAGAACCGTCAGGCGCGGGCGAGCTCGGGTTCGGGAGTCGGGTCGGCGGTCGGATCCTCCTCGTCGACTTCGACATCGATGGTGGGGAGCAGGCGGTCCAGCCATCCGGGCAGCCACCAGTTGTACCGGCCCAGCAACGACATGGTCGCCGGAACCAGCACCAGCCGGATCAGGGTGGCGTCCAACAGAACCGCCACCGCCATGCCGAGCCCGAGCATCTTGATCACGATGTCGGTCTCGGTCGCGAAGCTGAGGAACACGGCGACCATGATCGCTGCGGCCGTGGTGATCACCCGGCCGGTCTTCGCCAGTCCGGCGATCACGGCGGCGCGAGCGTCGCCGGTGGCCAGCCACTCTTCGCGAATGCGCGAGAGCAGGAAGACCTCGTAGTCCATCGACAGACCGAACAGCACCGCGAAGATGAGGATCGGGACCCAACTCGACACCGCGACAGGATGATCCACGCCCAGGATCGACAGTCCCCATCCCCATTGGAAGACCGCGGTGATCACGCCGTACGCGGCGGCGACCGACAGCAGGTTCATCAGGGCGGCCTTGATCGGCACGACGACCGACCGGAACAGCACCGTCAGCAACACCACGGATGCGGCGACGACGAACCCGATGACCACCCACAGACGGTCCGCCAGCAACTCGGAGATGTCGTCGAAATAGGCGGTGTGCCCGGTGAGGATCGCCTCGGCGGGAAGCTCTGCGCGGATCTCGTCGAGGAGGTCCACGGTTGCCGCGTCGGCCGGATCGTGCGCGATCGTCACGTCGATGATGTCGATGGCGCCGTCCGGCGACGTGCTCGCGGTGACGGCTTCGACCCCGTCGGTGCTCTCGACGGCTGCGAGCGCGGCGTCGAGCTGTGCGGCGTCGACGCGATCGGTCGGCGCCACGATCGTCACGCCGGCGTTGGCGCCGGGTCCGTACTCGGCGGCCAACAGGTCGTGGGCCTTGCGGGTGGTGAGTTCGGTCGACTGGGCGCCGGAGTCCTGTGGCCATGTGCGCATCGACAGCGCGGGCGCGGCGAGCGCGAGGATGACGGTGACCGCGATGACGATCGCCGCCACCGGTCGGGTGCCGACGCGGGTGGCCCACCGAGCGGACAGCGGCGCGCGAGTCGGTCCGGTGGCATCGGCGGGTGCCACTGTCGATGACGTCCGGACCTTTCGCGGCACGATGCGCCGGCCGGCCAACCGGCACAGCACGGGCACCAGGAACAGCGTCGAGGCCAACATCGCGAGAACGGCGGTCGCAGTGGCGAACCCGAAGGAGGAGTACGTCGGCAGCCCGGCCAACGGCAGACCCAACAGCGACACCAGGACGGTTGTGGCGGCGAAGACCGCCGAGCGGCCGGCAGTCGCGACCGACCGTGCGGCGGCCTCGATCGGATCGTGTCCGCGGCGCAGGAACTCGACGTGCCTGCTCACCACCAGGAGCGCGTAGTCGATGCCTACGCCGAGGCCGACCATCGTCGCCATCATCGGTGCCGTGGGGCTGACGTTCATGAAGGCCGCGAGGATCATGACGCCCGCCGATCCCGCGACCAGGCCGGCGATCGCGCTCAGGATCGGCAGACCGGCGGCGACCACCGAACCGAACGCGAAGACCATGATCAGCAGCGCCAACGTGATGCCGATGATCTCCGCGTGTCCCTTGATCGGTGCTGCCGCGGTCTCGGGGAGCGAGCCGTTCATCTCCACCGTGAACCCGGCGGCGCGGGTCGGTTCGATCGCGTCTTCGAGGGCGGTGGCGTCACCCATGATGTCGCGATGCGTCTCCGGGACGTCGTAGCCGACGGTGAGGATCGCGGTGTCGCGATCGGCGCTGAACCGTGGCTGGTCGACGGCGGCGACGTGTGGCATGCGTTGGAGCCGTTCCTGGAGTCCTTCGGTGGTCGACGGCGACAACTCGCCGTCGTCGGAGTGCACCACCACGGTGGCGAACGCATTTCCGGCGCCGGGCACATGCTCGCGCAGCAGCTCGATACCGCGGTGGGATTCAGTGCCGGTGACATCCCAGTTCTCCTGGGTCTGTCCCCCGAGAGCAGACGATGCGCCCAACAGGAGCGCGACGCCGAGCACGAAGCCGACGAGAGTGCGGACGGGGTGGGCCGCGCAGGCCCGCCCGAGTCGGTACAGCAGCGTGGATTTCATGGTGTTCCTTTTCATGACGGTGGGAGCCGATGCCCGCGCCATGCGGAATCCGAGGAGCGGATCGGGGCATCATTAGGGTGAATGTCATGACTTGTGGATCGCTTGGGCCCGACTTGGGCCGGCTGCGTACCGCTCCGCGAGCGGACTGACCAGGTGCTTCTCGACCCCAACCCGATGGACCGCTCGATCACCGATGCGGTCATCGACCATCGGAGCCCGTTTGCGACGGACCTGGCTCAGATCATCACCGCGACCGGCAACACCCTGGTGCTGGCAGTCCTCGCGACGCTTGTCGTCATCAGTCTGGCCGTTCGCGGGTGGCGGGCCGAGGCGGTCATGGTGGGCGTCGGATCGATCCTCGGTTACGCGGTGATGGTGTCGCTGAAACAGTTGTTCGGCCGGCCCCGGCCGCCGGTGTCGGACCGGTTGCTCGACATCGAGACGTACTCGTTCCCGTCGGGCCACGCGATGATGAGCATGGTGGTTTTCGGTCTGATCGCGGTGGCGGCTCATCGGACGAGTTCATGGGTGCGGGCGCACCCGGTGGTGTTGGTGCTCGCGCCGCTGTGGTCGATCGCGATCGGTTGCACGCGTGTGTATCTCGGGGTGCACTGGGCCACCGACGTGATCGCGGGGTGGGTGATCGGGGCCGTGTGGGTCGCGCTGTGTGCGTGGTTGTGCGGCCGGTGGGCTCCGGTCGAGCGAGTCGCAGCCGGATCCGGTGCCTGAGGAGCGAGCTTGCGAGCGTCCCCTGGTGCCTGAGGAGCGAGCTTGCGAGCGTTCCCCCGGTGCCTGAGGAGCGAGCTTGCGAGCGTCACGAAGGCCTGCCCCTTCGTGACGCGTCGCTCGTTCCTCGCGAGGCTCCTCAGGGAGCAGAAACCTCACCTCGCGAGGCTCCTCGGGGAGCGGAATGCTGGAGCGTGCGAGCGTCCCCCGGTGCCTGAGGAGCGAGCTTGCGAGCGTCACGAAGGCCACGTGAACCCTGAACCGACAACCATCAGCCACGCAGTCGTCCGCCGGGTAACGTCGGCACGAACACTGATCGTCGGGACCGGCATCGTCGCCGGAGGAGGAGATGGCAGACGTGGCTCAGCAGGTGGCGGGTGCGCAGGACGTGCGGACCGAGGACGCGTTCGACGTGGAGGCGGCCGCACGATGGCTGCGTGAGAATGCCGAGGACGCCACCGGACTGGACGCGGTCCCGGCGGTCAAGCAGTTCTCCGGCGGCGCGTCGAACCTGACCTATCTGCTGTCCTATCCCACCCGCGAGCTGATCCTGCGGCGCGCACCTGCCGGCACGAAGGCGCGCGGTGCGCACGACATGGGCCGCGAGTTCCGTATCCAGGCCAAGCTCTCGGCTGTGCTCCCGTATATCGCGCCGATGATCGCGTTCTGCGATGACGCGTCCGTGATCGGTTCCGACTTCTACGCCATGGGAAAGATCGACGGCGTCATCGCCGGCACCGAGTTCCCGCCGGACGTGACGTTGTCGGCGGAGCAGGCACGGGATCTGTGCCTGAACTTCATCGACGTTCTCGTCGAGCTGCATTCCGTCGACCCTGAGAAGGCGGGCCTGGCCGATCTCGGCAAAGGCCTGGGCTACGTGCGCCGCCAGGTGGACGGCTGGTCGGCTCGGTTCCGCAACGCCCGAACCGACGATGTGCCCGACTTCGAGGCGATCATGTCGTGGATCGCCGACAATCAGCCCGACGACGTCGCCAACTGCGTCATCCACAACGACTACAAGCTCGACAACGTCGTCTTGTCCAGCGACGACCCGACCCGCGTGATCGGGATCCTCGACTGGGAGATGGCGACCCTCGGCGATCCGCTGATGGACGTGGCGGGTTCGATGGCGTACTGGGTGCAGGCCGACGACGACGAGCAGTTGCAGCTCATGCGCCGGGTGCCGACGAACCTGCCCGGGATGTTGACTCGCGCCGAGTTCGTCGAAAGATACTGCGAGCGAATGGGTCTCGAGATGACTCCGGACAGGTGGAAGTGGTACGAGGCGTTCGGCCAGTTCCGGTCCGCCGTGATCGCACAGCAGATCTACTACCGCTACTACCACGGTCAGACCACCAACGAGCGGTTCAAGGCCATCGGCTCGCTCGTGGGCGTCGCCGAAGGTCGCCTCGACAAACTCATCGGCACGGCCTGACCGTCGCGCGTCCCCATTGCCCGGGGCGAAGGCGGCGTCGTACATTCGTGTTTCATATATGAAGTACGAGCATCGGGGGACGTATGAGTGGGATGGAGATCTTCTGGATCGTGGTGGGGGTGATCCTCGTGCTGGGGATCCTCGCGCTGATCGGACTGGGGGTCTTGTTCGGGTTGGCGACCAATCCGAATCGCTTCAAGGTCCGGGAGGTCGCGCTCGGCGACGTCGACGACTACATCGCGCGTCGCGCCGCGTTCGCGATCACCGTCATCGAGACCACCCCGCTGTCGCGGCGTGAGGTGTGGGATCGGCTGGACTCTCCCTACCTCACGAGCCTCCCGTTCCTGCGCGGACCGGACTGGGCGCTACGCGGGGGGAGCCCGGATCAGCGACAGCGTTCGGAGATCCAGGTCGACGCACGCCGCACCATGTCGGGGACGTTCCTGTCGGTCGGTCAGCGGGTGATCGAGGTGACCGACCGTGAGCGGGTCACGCTCGTCGGCACCGGGGTCTCGGTGCCGCTCGCGGTCAAGGACTTCGTCGAGCGCTTCACCATCGTCGACGGAAAGCGGTCCAACACCGTCACGGTGACCTGGCAGATCGCCGGTTCGCCACGCTTCTTCGGCTTCCTGCCGTGGCGCTGGGCAGTGCCGCTGGTGCGTCCGGTCGCGGGGTTCATGTTGCGCCAGATCCTGCGGCTGCAGCCGTACCGCCGACGTGACGTGCGCGGCGAGGCCGCTGCATGACACAGGTTGCGCTCGTCGCCTATCCGGGGCTGACCGCGCTCGACCTGATCGGCCCCTACGAGGTGCTGCGGATGCTGCCGGGCGCCGACGTCCGATTCGTGTGGCACGAGGTGGGGCCGGTGGCCGCCGATTCCGGCGTGCTGATGCTCGGCGCAACCCACACCTTGGCCGAGACGCCGCGGCCGGCGATCGTGGTCGTGCCCGGTGGCAGCACCACGGTGATGAACCAGGCTCACGACGACGTCCTCCTCGATTGGCTGCGATCGGTGCATCAACACACCTCGTGGACGACGTCTGTCTGCGCGGGATCGGTGATCCTCGGTGCCGCCGGCCTGTTGCAGGGCCGGCGTGCGACATCGCATTGGCAAGCGCTGCAAGCGTTGCGTGCTTTCGGCGCGACGCCGGTCGGTGACGAACGGGTCGTCCACGACGGTGACATCGTCACCGCGGCAGGTGTTTCGGCCGGCATCGATCTGGCGTTGTGGATCGCCGCCAAGGTGGCCGGCGAGGAGCGAGCCAAGGCGATTCAGCTGGCCATCGAATACGACCCGCAGCCTCCGTTCGACTCGGGCAGCACAGCCAAGTCGACGACCGGAACGGTGGCGCGGGCGAACGCGTTGCTGGCCCGTGACTCGGTCACGCCCGCCCATGTGTCAGCGACCGCACGGGTGATGTGGCGGGCCGCGATCGACCGGGCGAGGGCCGGGCGCAGGCGGAAGTGACCGCCCCCTTACCGATGGTCGAGGAGCCGCGAACGTAGTGAGTGGCGTATCGAGACCATCAAGGCCACAGGATCACGTCTCGGCCAGATCCCGCCGCTCGACCAGGAACGTGCCGATCTCGCGCGCCACATCGGCAGGCCGGTCGAGCATCGACAACACGTAGGCGTCGTCGATCTCCACGAGGCGCGAGTGCGGGATGAGTTCGGCGAGTCGCCGTCCGTGCTCGGGTGGCATCACCCGGTTCTCCGGCGACCAGAGAATCAGGCATTCGCCCCGAAAGTCACTGAGCGCGCTCGTGTCACGGATCAGGTCGTCCGATCGGAACCGTGTCGCGGTGTATTTCTCGAGGTCCCTGCGGACACCGGGTTCGGTGAGTGACGGTTGGTCCATCGACGAACCATTTCCTTCGGAACGGGTCGTCGCACCATCCAGCCGAACAGCAGTGGGGTGCGACGCAGCCATCCGATCCGGAGCTGTCGCGCGGCCAGGGTGGTCCCACCCGGCAGCTTCGTGGCCAGGGTCGCCATCCGGCCGGGTAGTCCGGGCGGGAAGTTGTCGAACGCCTCGCACGGCAGGATGACCATCGCGCCGACCCGCTCGTCGCGACCGATCGCGGTGAGGAAAAGGCTACCGCCCCAGTCGGAGTGCACGAGCGTGACGTCGCGCAGGTCGAGCGCATCCAGGAAGTCGGCGACGAGATGCACCAGGCCGGTCAGGCTCAGATCCGCGTCGGCGTTCATCGGTCGGCGATGTGCGCCCAGCGGTAAAACTGGTCGGATGTAACGAAATCCGTTGGGGAGCAACGGCATCGTGGTGTCCCAGAGTCCCGTCCATGAACAGGCCATGCAGTAGGACGACCGGCGGGCCGTCGCCCTCATCGGTGTATTCGACCGGGCCGGCGGGCAGATCGACAACTCTCATGCTGACCTCTCTTCGCAGGGCTGGAATGACCGTTCTAGAACAATCACTCTAGAGCAAGTGTTCTAGAATGGCCAGATGCGGACGGATGAACGAATCGCGGTGGCGATGGCGGAGCTGCTTCGCCGCCAGGGATATGCGGCCACGGGTATCAAGCAAGTCGTCGAGGCCTCCGGGGCGCCGATCGGTTCGTTGTACCACCATTTCCCGAGGGGCAAGCGGGCCGTCGCAGAAGCGGCGCTGCGGCAGTCGGGCGCGGCATACGGGGAGTTGGTGGCGTCCTTGTTGGCGCCCTACGACGACATCGCCGCCGGTATCGAGGCGGCGTTCACCGCCGCCGCCGACGACATCGAACAGACGGGCTGGGTGAACATGTGCCCGGTCGGCACGGTCGCGGGTGAGGTCGTCGACGTCGAGCCGGAGCTGGGGGCCGTGGCAGCCGAGGTGTTCGAGGGGTGGATCGAGGGCGGTACCGCGCTCTTTCGCGAACGTGGTCTCACCGACGACGACGCCCGCGCGTTGATCACCGCTGTGATCAGTGCGCTCGAGGGAGCGTTCGTGCTGTCGCGGACGTTGCGATCGCGCGATCCGTTGATTGCGGCAGGTCGCGGCATCGCGGCGTATGCGCGTGAGCTCGTCGCTGATCCCGTGGTCAGATCTGGGTGACCGTTGCGGTCACGCGCGTCGGCGAGCCGTCGACCGTCGTCGACTTGTCATCGCAGTATGGGTGATCTCCGAGCTCAGCGCCGGTGCCGGTAGTGGGGTGAAAGTCCGGTCGTCGCTGCGGATTCCATCGAGGAAGAAGGTCAGGTAGCGCTCGTACACCTGTGGGGCCAGATCGCGTGTGCTGTCCATGATTGGTGCCATCGCCGACTGCATGAACGTGACGTCGGTCGGCTCGAAATCCGATCGCACGACGCCGGCGTCCTTGGCGCGGCGCACCAGCTCGACGATCAGCGGGGCGATACGTGTGCGCACATCGTTGATCCGCGCATCGCCGAGCGTCGGGTCGTCGAGGATCTGGTGCAGGCCACGGTCTCCGAACTGCATCTGCAGGGTTCGGGTGAGGTAGTCGGTGAGTGCGGTCCACGGGTCCGGCTCGTCGAGCGCCTCTCGGGCGACCGCTTCCACTGCTTGCAGGCGCTCCTCGAACAGCGTGTCGATGAGCTCTTCCTTGTTGGCGAATCGCCGGTATGCGGTACCGACGCCGACGCCGGCATGGCGGGCGATGTCGTTGAGGGTGACGCCAAGGCCCTTCTCGGCAAACAGCTCTCGGGCCGCGTCCAGCAGACGTTCACGGTTGATCGACGCATCCTTGCGCATTGGCCGGGGGGAGGGCGCCGTGGTCATGGGCCCACCGTAGCAGCTAAGCGGATTGACGATATCCGCTTACTAGCCTAGTGTGGATAACCGGATACGGAATATCCGTTAGCGTGTGAGGAGGACGCCATGCAGTACACGCAGAGTGGTGGACAGACCGGAGCCGGACCCGACGAGTGGTTCACCGGCACGGTGCAGATCGACGGCATCCGCAACCCGGACGACCAAACGGCGATCGGCTGCGCACACGTTCGCTTCGCGCCCGGCGCGCGGACCGCGTGGCATCACCATCCGAAGGGTCAAACCCTCTACGTCACAGACGGAATCGGCCTGGTCGCCACCCGGGGTGGCGGTGTGCAGGAGATCCGACCGGGCGACGTCGTCTACATCGAACCCGGCGAAGAGCACTGGCACGGTGCCACGCCGGACCGCTTCATGGCGCACGTGGCGATGCAGGAAGCAGACGAGAACGGCGAGGTCGTCACCTGGCTCGACCACGTCACCGATGCCGAGTACAACGCCTGACGCCCCCACGTCCTGAGGAGGAACGAAAAGCCATGGTGCTCAACGAGACCTACACCCTGTCCAACGACGTCCAGATCCCCAAGCTCGGCCTGGGTACCTGGTTCATCGACGACGACAAGGCAGCACAGGCGGTGACCGCCGCCGTCGACATCGGATACCGCAACATCGACACCGCGCAGGCATACGGCAATGAACGCGGCGTCGGTGAAGGCGTTCGCAACAGCGGTGTCGCCCGCGACGAATTGTTCGTGGCGACAAAGCTGGCGGCAGAGATCAAGGATCACCGAGAGGCCGCCGCGGCGATCGATGACTCGCTGGCCACGATGGGCCTCGACCATCTCGATCTGATGCTGATCCACAGCCCGCAGCCGTGGGCCGATTGGCGCGGCGGCGACTACGCTGAGGGCAACCGCGAGGCCTGGCGTGCGCTGGAAGACGCGTACCAGGCGGGCAAGCTCCGCTCGATAGGCGTCTCCAACTTCGAGCAGCGCGATCTGGACAACCTGCTCGCCGAGGCGACCGTTGCGCCGCATGTGAACCAGATCCTGGCCCACGCGGGGAACACCCCGTCCGAGCTCATCGCGTACTGCGAGCAGAAGAACATCCTCGTCGAGGCGTACTCGCCGATCGGGCACGGCGAGATCCTGAAGAACGCCGACGTCGCGACGATGGCGCAGCGCTACGACGTGAGCATCCCGCAGCTCTGTATCCGCTACACGTTGCAGCTCGGGGCGGTGTCGTTGCCGAAGACCGCGAACCCGGACCATATGCGCAGCAACGCGGAGGTTGACTTCACGATCTCCGATCAGGACATGGATGCGCTGCGTGGCATGCGGATCGAGGACTACGGCGAGTCGAGCGCGTTCCCGGTGTTCAGCGGGAAGTGATCGTGATCGCGGTTCTGGCCGCAGTTTCTGGTTCCGGCTTGGAGCAACAACTGCGGCCGGAACCTGTAGCTGCGGCCAGAACCGTCGGCGTCGAAGGCGACTCAGTCGAGACCCTGCTGCGCCGTCCGGTCTCCCCGGCGCACTGCGGCCCGTTGGAGCAGGACGATCGTCGCCCCCAGGACGCCGACCCCGAGGCCCACCAGGCAGACCGCGAGTGTGCGGTCGCCGCCCCAGCCGCCGATCCACACCACGAGTGTGGCGACGAGCCAGGCGACCATGCCGACGATGATCACCGGTTCGGGGGCGCGTAGAGGGCGCGGGAGTTCCGGGATGTCGGATGCATCGGCCATGGCATCAGAGTAACTTTCGACTGTGCCCACCGATCCGTCGAGCGAGCCCAGCACATCGTCGACAGAATCCGGCAAACCGTCGACAGAACCCCAAGGTCCGTCGAGTGCAGCCAATCCGGCGGCCGTAGAACCCCCTCAGCCGCCGCGCGAGCCGACCGGCCGGATCGACCGTTACTTCATGATCAGCGAACGGGGATCGTCGCTGACGCGGGAATTCCGCGGCGGGCTGGTCACCTTCTTCACGATGGCCTACATCATCGTGCTGAACCCGATCATCATCGGCGGCATCCCCGGTGAGCCCAAGAACGCCGACGTGCTCGGCAACGTGCTGCCGCTGGCGCAGGTCGCGGCGGTCACGGCGCTCGTCGCCGGCGTCATGTCCGTCATCTTCGGCCTCGTGGCGCGGTACCCGTTCGCGATCGCGACCGGCCTCGGCATCAACAGCCTGCTGGCGGTGACGATCGCACCCCAGGTGACGTGGCCGGAGGCGATGGGGCTGGTCGTCATCGACGGCATCATCATCGTGCTGCTGGCGGTCACCGGATTCCGGACGGCGGTGTTCAACGCGGTACCCCCGGAACTCAAGGCCGCCATCGCCGCGGGCATCGGTGCGTTCATCGCCTTCATCGGTTTGGTCGACGCCGGTTTCGTCCGTCGAGTGCCCGACGCCGCGAACACGACGGTGCCGGTCCAGCTCGGCAACGACGGGTCGATCGACACCATCCCCACGCTGATGTTCTGTATCGGCGTGCTGCTGATGGGTGTCCTGGTGGTGCGCAAGGTGCCCGGGGGGCTGCTGATCGGGATCATCGTCGTCACCATCGCGTCGATCATTCTCGAGGCAACACTCGACCTCGGGTCGAGCTCCGACAATCCGGACGGCTGGAGTCTGGCGATACCTCAGATCCCCGACGGACTCGGCGGGATGCCGGATCTGTCGCTGGTCGGTCAGGTCGACGTGTTCGGGGCGTTCGACCCGGCGAGCATCGGGGCGCTCGCGGCCTCGGTCCTGGTGTTCACGCTCGTGCTGTCCAACTTCTTCGACGCGATGGGCACGATGACCGGTCTCGGCAAGGAAGCCGGCCTGATGGACGACAAGGGCACACTGCCCGGGGTCGGCAAGGCTCTCGTCGTCGAGGGCACCGGCGCGATCGCCGGCGGTGTCGCCTCGTCGTCGTCGAACACGGTGTTCGTCGAATCCGCGAGCGGCATCGCCGAGGGGGCGCGAACGGGCCTTGCCAACGTCGTGACCGGCGCGTTGTTCCTGCTCGCCATGTTCTTGACGCCGCTCTACGAGATCGTTCCGCTGGAAGCAGTCGCGCCGGCGCTCGTGGTGGTCGGTGCGATGATGATCGGCCAGCTGACCGCGGTCGACTTCACCAAGTTCTCCCACGCATTGCCGGCATTCCTGACCGTGGTGATCATGCCGTTCACCTACTCGATCGCCAACGGTATCGGCGTCGGGTTCATCAGCTGGGTGGTCCTGGCGGCCGCAACGGGCAAGGCCAGGACGGTGCATCCGCTGCTGTGGATCGTCGCCGGGGTGTTCGTCGCCTACTTCGCCCGCGCGCCGATCTACGCGCTCGTCGGGTGATCTGATCGTGTCGGCAGTCCGTGGTACGACATGACCGCTGGTTCGCTTTAGCAAAAAAAGACGTTAAGGCATTGCACGATCGTGGAAGTGAATTACGCTTAGCATCGGGAACCAGCTGGTCTCAGATTTGAATCGCTCGGGAACGGACGCTGCGACATGACGACGATCTCACAACTGACAATCGCAGGCATGACACTGTCGGACCGGACCCTGTCCGGCGAACTGTCCATGGCGGTGGTCCGGCTCGCCAGACGGCTTCGCGGGCGGCGGGTGAGCAAGGTCGTCTCGCTCACCCAGCTGTCCGCGCTGTACACACTTCATCACGAGGGGCCGATGACCCCGGGCGCGCTCGCGCTGGCAGAACGTGTTCAGCCGCCGTCGATGACCCGGGTGATCGCATCCTTGTCCGACCTGGGCATGGTCAAGCGGGAACCGCATCCCACCGACGGTCGTCAGGCGATCGTGACGCTGTCGGACAAGGGCATCGACGTCGTCAACGCCGAGCGTGATGCTCGCGAGGAATGGCTCAGCGCGAGGCTCGACGAACTGTCGCCGGATGAACGTGCCACGCTGGCCGCCGTCGTCCCCATCGTCAACAAGATCATCAACGGTAGCGACGATCGCTGAGTGAACGGCGGCTAGACGGGCTCAGAAGAACGTTCCGGAGAACGGCGCCTGCTCAGGTGTGAACGCGCGGTCCAGCGCACTCAACGTCGAGGGATCAGCCGTCCACAGCCGATCCGCTGCGGCGAACGTGCGGGCATTCGTCCCACCCAGGAACAACGACGACAGGACAGAGATGTCGAGGCGAACCGTCGGCGCCGACGTACTCGGCGCGACGATCGCACCACCATTTCGGATCGACATGTCGAACACGCCGCCCCGGCCGCGGAATGCGTCGGTGACCTCGAGGACGACGTCGAGGTCGGCGAAGTAGCGCCGGGAGGTCAATGCCCGCGGGACGTCGAGGATGCGCAACCACATCTTGTCGGTGAGCCCCGTGACCGAGACGGCACGATGGTCGACGAGCTTCGCCGGGAGCGGATCATCGACCGGTACCGAGGCGGTGACCGACGCCATCAGGTCCAGGCCGGTCAACACCCGCCACAGCTCGGTGTGCGCGTCATCGGTCACCGCGAACACCTCGGCGACGTCCCCGCGCGTGGGCTCCGCCGATGTGTTGATCCGGTAGCTCGCGTATCCGTCGGCGTGGAGCAGGTAGTGCAGCCCGCTGGTCTGCGCGGGTCGCTGCGACGGGCGATCGGCGAGAATCGGCTCCCACCACGTCTCCGGACGGTGCACGGCTCCCGAACGCGACGCCGCCCATCGCGCGTGGATCTCGGGCACCCGACGGGCCACTTCCTCTCCCGTCGCATAGTTGACCGGAGAGACCTCGGGGTCCGCGGGCCGACGCATCGTCGCCGCGCTCAGGTCGACCGAGACCTCGTGCGCGTGGCAGGCGGGTCCGAACCCGTACCGCTCGTAGATGGTCGCCTCACTGGCGGTGAGGATGGCGAAGACCTGATCCTCGGCCTCCCACTGGTCGAACAACTCGGTGATCATCGTCCGCAGAATCCCGCGACGACGGTGGGTGGCCGCGACGGACACCCAGGAGAGGCCGGCGGCCGGTTGCTGCTCGCCGCCCGGGACGGTCACGGTCATGCGGTAGTACATCGAGACGCCGACCAGGGGAGAACCCACCAGTCCCTGCGGATCGCGGACCAGCACGACGTCGGCGTCGTCGACCTTTCCCCGCAGGTCGGCCTGCTCGGCAGTCGACAACGGGTTGGTCATCAGGAATGCCCGCGCATCGGTCGCGAAGATCTCGTCCCAGTCGGCGTCGGTGGCGCGCGAGACGGCGAGAGCGGAAGCATCCTGGGAGATCGTCACCAATCCACCGTTTCACAGAGCGTTCCGGTGTGAGTGGTCAACCCCGGCTTGCTGCGGGGTGGGCCACACTGAGCGACGGCATCCGGTCTTGGCACACTGACGACGTGGCCAGCACCAGTGTCGACGTCATCGACATCGATGATCCGTCGGATCCGCGCGTCGACGACTTCCGCGATCTCAACTCCGTCGACCGCCGTCCGGATCTCCCGGCACTACCCGGAGGACGGGTCGGCAAAGGCCTGGTCATCGCCGAGGGCGTGCTCGTCGCGCAGCGGATGATCGCCTCCCGGTTCGCGCCGCATGCCTTCCTCGGCGTGGACAAGCGCCTCACCGAACTCGATGACGCCCTGGAGAACCCCACACTGCGTGGAGTTCCGTTCTATCGGGCATCCGCGGACGTGATGGCCGACGTCGTCGGCTTTCACCTCAACCGTGGCGTTCTCGCGGTGGCGCGTCGACCGCCCGTGCTCGACGTCGCCGATGTCGTCGAGCGCGCGCACACCGTAGCGATCCTCGAGGGTGTCAACGACCACGAGAACATCGGCAGCATCTTCCGCAACGCCGCAGGTCTGGGTGTCGACGCTGTGCTGTTCGGTGCCGGATGCGCCGACCCGCTCTACCGTCGCTGCGTGCGCGTCTCCATGGGGCATGCCCTGCTGGTCCCGTTCGCCCGCTTCGACGACTGGCCGCGTGGGCTGTCGGTGCTGAACGACCACGGCTTCCGCACCGTGGCACTGACGCCGGGGCCCGGGTCGGTGCCGTTGCGCGAGGCCGTCGACGCCGCCAAGGTCGCGTTCCTGGTCGGCGCCGAGGGGCCCGGACTGTCGGAGACCGTGATGCGCGCCAGTGATCTGCGTGCCCACATCCCGATGAGTCGCGGCACCGATTCGCTCAACGTTGCGACGGCTGCGGCGATCGCGTTCTACGAGCGGGCCCGATCGGGGACGATGAACGCGTGATCGTCATCGAGAGCGTGCGGACCCGGCGGATGTCACCGCACGGCGGCGGGGACCGGTTCGCCGTCGACGAACCCACACCCTGGGTGCTGGGTCTGTTCGTCACGGTCTTCCACGCGCTGTTCGCGACACTCCTGCTCGTGGGCGTCTACGACCTGATCGGAGGGTTCGTCACCTGGTTGGGTCTGCTTGCGGTGCTCGTCGTCGCGGGCGGGCTGGGATGGACCCTGTGGGATCTCCGTGACCGCCCGGTCTGGCGGTGGATCGTGTGGGGCGCCCTCATCGGGTTGCTGGCGGGCCTCGGCTCGTCGGTCGCGTTGATGGCCCTCGGCCGCTGACCCCACTCGCGCGTCGGATCAGCCGCCGAAGCCGAAGTACCTCGCGATGCGCCCGCGGCGCTTGGCCGGACGGGGCTCGTCGGACGTCGGGGAGTCACCGTTGGCGGCGACCGAACTTCCGGACACGGTCAGATCGTTCTGGTACCGAGCCCAGTCCTCCTCTGCCGGTATGTAATCGGCAGGGTGAATGGCGAATGCGGTCACCGGGATTCGGGTCGGGTCCAGATCGGTGTCGGCCCGCGGGGACGTGAACCGGAAACCCAGCCAGTGCCGGTTGGCCTGCTCGGCGAGCTCCTGCGGGTGGAAGGGAAGCGCCAACGGTTCGGCCGGTACGCCCGCCGCGTACTGCAGCGGATGTTCACCGGCCCAGAACGGCCGCTCGAGGGGATCGGGCAGACCAATGTCCTCGAAGATCGTCACCGGGTCCGCGGAGAACGAACGTTTCAGTTCGCCGTGTTCCCACCGGGCGAACGCGCCGACGGAGCGATCCGGGTCGGTGACCAACAGGGTGGCCGCCGCACTCTGTCGGATCGAGGACAGCGTGCGGGTCAGGGTGGACGGCTCGGTGGTGTCGAACAACGAACAACACAGCACCGCTGTCCGGCCGTACCAGCCGGCGTAGACGTGCGCATCCCGCGCGGCCGCGGCGGTGGCGAGATCCGTGTCCGAGACCGGCACCAGCACGCGGTCACCGTAGATCGTCGCGGCGAGTTTCTGGGCGGCCACGACGTCGTTGACCGGACCTTCGCGGAGCAGTGCGACGGGATCGTCGCTGTCGATGAACCAGAGTGTGACTGCGCGGGCCGACACGTCGCGGATCAGCCGTTGCCGTTGCTGCGGACGCCCAGCAGGACATCCTCCCAGGCGGGAACGGCAGGTTTGCGTGTACGGCGGCGCGGCTTGGCGGAACCGGCCTCGGGAGCCTCGTCGCCGGAAGCCGTGGTCGCAGCTGCGGGCGAGGCCTCCTCACGACCGGCGGCGGTGCCGGGGCGATCGTTCGTGCGCTCGGGCTCATCCGCGGGCGGCGGCGGGCCGAAATCGATCGCCACGGTGCCGTGCTCGTCGTGGCTGGGCGCCATGCTTCCGTTGCGGGTGCGCTGGGCATCGATGAGTCGGTCGGCGTCGAGTGTGACCTCGTCGTGGTCGACAGGTGCCTCGGCCTGGTGCTCGACGTGTGGGGTCAGGTCGGGTGTGGCGACGGGCGTGAGCTTGCGCCGCGGCGTGATCGTCTCGGGGTGGGTGAGTTCGTCTGCGAGGTCGTCGAGCGGGTCGGCGGTCCCGCCGTGGCTACCCGGCTGGAAGCGCCAATGTGCGTGGTTGTCGGTGCGGCCGACATGCCACGACGCCTGGACCACCCAGTACCCGTCGTCGCCCTTCCAGGCGTCCCACTCCACGCTGTGCTGGCTCTGTCCGAGGGCCACCATCGCCTCGGTGACCGTTTCGCCGAGCGTGGACACCGATGGCCCGTCCTCGCGGATCGGGTGGGACATCGATGCGAGCTCCGTGGCGCGAGCGCGTTCGAGGAGGACCGGGTGGGCGAAGCGTTCGATCTTGTCGACCGGCACACCGGCCAGTGCGGCGACTTCCGACACCGTCGCTCCGGCACGGATGCGGGCTTGGATCTCTCGTGGTCGAAGTGTGCTTTCCATTTCGATCTCGATCTGCCCCAATCGTGAGATGTCGCCGCGCGCCGCGGCCCGGAGCCGCTCGTCGGCGGCGACCCGATACCTCTCACCCGACTCGGCATCCTGACAGATCACATGGGTGCCGTCGGCCTCGACGCCGACGACTCGAAGCTCACGCATCTGCTCCTCCTCCGGTGACCACGAGTGCGGGCATTGGGGTCAGGTTAATGCACACGTCACCTACGCCCCGGCGGGACACGCGGCAAAACCGCAGATCAGCAAGGTTGTGGCGGGTGGTACCCATGGGGCACACGCTACAGGTGATAACGGGGCGGCCATCCCGCTGGTCACTTTGTTTCCCCTCCGCTGATCGAGTAGCCCGCGAGCCGCTAGGCGAGCGGGCGTATCGAGATCTCCTGCAGCGCACGGGGTCTCGATACGCGTCGGGCTCGCAAGCTCGCACGTCGCTACTCGACCAGCGGTATGGGGTGGCTCGCGGGCTACTCGACCAGCGGTATGGGGCGGCTCGCGGCCTACTGGGTCAGCGGTAGAGCTCTCAGAGCTTGCCGACGACGAAATCGACGCACTCGGTCAGCTTGCTGACGTCATCGGGGTCGATCGCCGGGAACATGCCGATCCGCAGCTGGTTGCGGCCGAGCTTGCGGTAGGGCTCGGTGTCGACGACACCGTTGGCCCGCAACGTCTTCGCCACCGCTGCGGCATCGATGTCGTCGTCGAGGTCGATGGTGCCGACGACCTGGCTGCGATGCGACGGGTCGGCGACGAACGGTGTCGCGAACTCGCTCGCCTCGGCCCACTGGTAGAGCCGCGAGCTCGAATCCGCGGTCCGGGACACGCACCAGTCGAGTCCGCCCTGGTCGAGCATCCACTGGATCTGGTTGTCGAGCAGCAGCAGCGAGCCGACCGCCGGAGTGTTGTAGGTCTGGTTCTTGCTGCTGTTGTCGACCGCGGTCGGCAGCGACAGGAACTCCGGGCACCAGCGATCGGACTCGGCGATCTGCGCGATGCGTTCGAGTGCTCGCGGGCTCATCAGCGCGATCCACAGGCCGCCGTCCGAGGCGAAGCACTTCTGGGGAGCGAAGTAGTAGATGTCGGCGTCGGCGACGTTCACCGGCAGCCCGCCGGCACCCGACGTCGCGTCGATGGCGACGAGTGCGTCATCCGATCCGGCCGGGCGGGTCACGGGCACGGCGACGCCCGTCGACGTCTCGTTGTGCGCCCAGCCGATCAGGTCGATCCCGCCGAAGTCGTCCGCGGTGAGCGCCGCCGGGTCGGGTGCGGTTCCGGGGTCGGTGGAGATCACCGCGGGCGAATCGAGGAACGGGGCCTTTTTCGCGACCGTCGCGAACTTCGACGAGAACTCCCCGTAGGTGAGGTGCAGGGAACGCTGTTTGATCAGCCCGAACGCCGCGGCGTCCCAGAACGCCGTGGTGCCACCGTTGGAGATGACCACCTCGTAGCCGTCGGGGAGTGCGAAGAGCTCGGACAGCCCCGAACGGATCGACCCGACGACGTTCTTCACCGGTGCCTGCCGGTGGCTGGTCCCGAACACCGAGGCCCCGGTGTCGACCAGGGACTGCAGTTGTTCGGGTCGCACCTTGGACGGACCGCAGCCGAAGCGGCCGTCCGACGGCAGGAGGTCGGCGGGAATCGTGATCGGTGCGGTGGCGGTGTCACTCATGCAGGCAATTCTAGGGTTGTGGTCTCGACCACCCCGTTTCTGGCCCCTCCCACTCGACCCCTTGATTGCGACTGAACGCACGTTTAGCATGTTGTACATGCGTTCAATGGGCGCTGACGACCGATCCACCCGCGCACGGGTGCGCGACACCGCGATCGAGGTGTTCGCCCGCGACGGGTTCTCGGCGACGGTCCGGACCATCGCCGACGCGGCCGGCGTGAGTCCGGGTCTGGTGATCCACCACTTCGGCAGTAAAGAGAACTTGCGGGCCGAATGTGATGCCCACGTGCTGCGCGAGACCCGGGAGGCCAACGAGCGAGGTCTCGAGAACCAGGCCGGGCCCCACGCATTCGCCGCGCTCCTGCAGCGGATGGACAACACCGCTGCCGACGGTCCGCGCATCGTCTATCTGATCCGCAGTCTGCAGGCCGGTGGTGAGATGGCGCGTGAGCTGCTGGCCCACCTGGTCGACGACGCCGAGGCCACGTTCCGGGGCGGTGTGGAGGCCGGGACCATTCGCCCCTCCCATGACGAGGCCGCGCGAGCCCGGTACATGGTGGCGATGGCGATGGGCGCGCTGCTCGTCGACGTCGTGATGAATCCGCCCGACAACTGGGCGGACGCCGGCGCCATCCTCCGGTCCTACATGGACCGGACAGTGCTCCCGGCCACCGAACTCGCGGTGCACGGGGTGATGACCGACGAGTCCTTGCTCGATGCAGTCCTGACCTATATCCGAGGAGGGCAACAATGACTCACCCAACCGACACCGTCGTGGAGATCGCCGGACTGAGAAAGAGATTCGGCTCTTTCGCAGCTCTCGACGGCCTCGACCTGACCGTTCACAGAGGCGAGATCGCCGGATTCCTCGGACCCAACGGCGCCGGGAAATCCACCACGATACGAACCATGCTCGGGATGTACCGGCCCGACGGCGGACGGGTGTCCGTATTCGGAATGGACCCCATGGCCGATGCGGTCGAGATCCACCGCAGGCTCGCGTACGTGCCCGGTGACGTCAACCTCTGGCCACAGCTGTCCGGCGGCGAATGCATCGACCTACTGTTGTCCCTGCGCGGCGTTCGTCGCGAATCTGCTTCTCGCAAAACAGAATTGATCGATCGATTCGATCTGGACCCGAGGAAGAAGGCCTCGACCTACTCGAAGGGAAATCGTCAGAAGGTGGCGTTGATCGCGGCGCTGTCGGCGCACTGCGAGTTGCTGGTGCTCGACGAACCCACCTCGGGTCTGGATCCGCTCATGACGCGGGAGTTCACCGAATGCGTCCGCGAGGTCGCCGCGAACGGCACGGCCGTGCTGATGTCCAGTCACCTCCTCGACGAGGTCGAGCAGCTGTGCGAAACGGTGACGATCATCCGGGCGGGCAAGACGATCCAATCCGGATCGCTTGCCGAACTACGGCATCTGCGCCGGTCCCGGGTGACCGCGACCATTCGATCGGGTGGCCGCGACCTGGCATCGGTCGAGGGTGTGCACGACTTCGAGTCCGACGGCGATCACGTGACGTTCACCGTGGAGGACGCCGGGCTGGCGGGGGTCACCCGTGTCCTCGCCCACCATGAGGTCGTCGGCCTCGCGGTGGAACCGCCGAGTCTCGAGGAGCTTTTCCTGCACGTCTACGACGACCGGGCGGAGGTGCCGACATGACCGCGACGCGGACGGCCGACGCACCGAATGTGCACACCGACGCACGAGCGCTCGGCCGCGAGTTCACCCGGACCGTGTTCCTCGTGCGGCTCGGGCTTCGTCGCGAGTGGATCTTCGGAGCGATAACGCTCGCGATCTTCGTTCTCATCAACATCTCGACCGCATCGGCACTGTCGGGCATGTACGAGACACCCGAGCAGCGCACCGAACTGCAACTCGGTCCGGGCTCCAATCCTGCCTTCCGATTCCTCCTCGGCGAGCTCACTCACGTCGAACCCACTGCGGCGCTGGTCTCGTGGCGTGCCGGACTGTTCCTGATCGCCGCGCTCGGAGTGTGCGCCGCCGTGATGACGGTGCGGCAGACCCGCAAAGAGGAGGAACTCGGTCGCACCGAACTCGTGCGCGCTGGGGCGGTCGGGTCGCTGGCGCCGGTCGCAGCAGCGGCGTGCGTCGCTCTGATCTTCACTGTCGTGGTGGCGTTGTGCATGTCGTTGATCCTGGTGCCGATGGGCGCCACGGGATCGAACGCGGTTGCGGTGTTCGCCCAGTACGCGGCCACCGGCGCCGCCGCGATCGCAGTGGCCCTGGTCGCCGCGCAGGTGGCCACGACCGCGCATATCGCCAATCTCACCGCCAGTTCGGTGTTGCTCGTCGGCTACCTGCTCCGCGGGGCGGCCGATGCCACCGACGGATGGGACTGGTTGCGGTGGTTGAGCCCGGTCGGGTGGGCCGAGGAGATCGATCCCTTCGGCGCCGACAACCTGCTGCCGGCGATGCTGTCGCTCACCGTGTTCGTGCTCGGCCTGTGCGTCGCCGGGCGGATGGCGATGGACCGAGATCTCGGCGCAGGGCTGATCGCGCCGCGACCGGGGCCCGCGGAGAGCTCGCGCCTGGCGACCATCGAGAGGCTCGGGGTGCGTCTGTCCATGCCGTTGCTCGTCTCCTGGATAGGCGGGATCGTGCTGTACTCGATCGTCATCGGCTTCATGCAGCCGTCGGTGGAGGAACTCGCGCAGGGCAACGAACAATTCGATCAGATCATGCGGGCCGCACTCGGAGACGCCACGTTGAGCACGCTGTTCGGGATGACGATGCTCGGCTTCCTCGCCGTCGCGGCCGGCGCCTGGGGAGTGAACCTGGCCGAGCGCCTGCGTGCGGAGGAAGCAGCCAACCGTGCCGAGGTCGTGCTCACGACACCGACGTCGCGCACCCGCTACTACGTCACCTACGTCGGCATCGCAGCGGTGGGCGCGATCACGCTGATGGCGGTCGCCGCCGTCGGCATGGTGATCGGGTCCGGCCTCGCCGGCGGTGGGTGGGCGACCCCGGCGGCGAACGCCGCGCAGACCGCTGCCGCCCAGATCTCCGCGGTGCTGGTCGTCGTGACGCTGGCGATCGCCCTCTACGCGATCCGCCCGGCGTTGGCCCACCTCGGATGGATCGTGGTCATCGGATCACTACTGCTCGGGCCGCTGTCGGGCATGTTCGACCTTCCGCAGTGGGTCACCGACCTCTCGCCGTTCACTCACACCCCGCTGGTGCCCGTGGACCCGATGCAGTGGACGCCTGTCGTCGTGATGCTCTGCGTCGCCGCAGTTTTCGTCACGATTGGCTGGACGAGGTTCCGGCGTCGTCAGATTGGGTGACGTGATCCCCGGCACCGTCGTGGGCGAGCGGGTCCTCGGGTTCGGTGTAGTCGCCCATGGCGAACGATCCGGTCTCCGGGTTCACCGTGACCGCGTGGTGCGGCACCTCGTGGACCGCAACGATGAGGGACCCGTTGTCGGGCTGATCGGCATTGTCGGGCAGCCCGGCGAACGTCGCCGACATCGCACGTCGAGGTTTCTCGTGGCGGTGGGGTAAGGCCTCGGCAGGTTCGTGGTCGTCGCCCAAACTGAGGTGCAAGAACCTGGGCTGCATCTTGATGTCGTAGTGGAACGCTCGGAGCAGCGACACGCACGCCAACACCATGACGATGGAGAACGGTACCGCTGTGGCGATGGACATCGTCTGCAACGCGGTCAACGAATCCGTGCCACCGACCAGCAACAACACCGCGGCCGCGACGCCCTCCAGGCTCGCCCAGTACACGCGGGTGACGACGGGGGTCTCGATCTTGCCGCCGGTGGAGAGCATGTCGACCACCAGCGAGCCCGAGTCCGACGAGGTCACGAAGAACATGATCACGACGAAGATCGCGATCACGCTGGTCACCGCCGCCAGCGGGAACCCGTCGAGCAACTGGAACAACGACGTGCTCGCGTCGACCGCGCCGTCGGCGTCGAGCATGTTCCCCTCCTGCTGCTGCCGGAGGATGCCGGAGTCGCCGAAGATGGTGAACCAGATGGCACTGATGAAGGTCGGCAGCAACAGCACACCGGCGATGAATTCGCGGATGGAGCGGCCACGCGAGATGCGGGCGATGAACATGCCGACGAACGGCGCCCAGCTGATCCACCAGCCCCAATAGAAGATGGTCCAACCGGCCATCCACCCGTCGTCGGCGAACGGCGCGGTACGCAGCATCAGCTCCGGCAGGGAGGCGATGTAGTTGCCCATGTTCTGAACCCACGACTGGAGCAAGAACAGCGTGGAGCCCAGGATCAAGACGAACGCGGCCAGCAGCGCGGCGACCGCCATGTTGATGTTGGACAGCCAGCGCAGGCCCTTGGTGACGCCGGTGACGACCGAGAAGATCGCCAGGCCGGTGATGGCGGCGATCATCAGCACGATGATCGGGTCGGTCACCGTCAACCACCCCAGGTATTCGAGACCCGCGGAGATCTGCTGGATACCGAAGCCCAGCGATGTGGCGACACCGAAGAGGGTGCCGACGATGGCGACGACGTCGACGAGGTGCCCGATCCATCCCTCGACCCGTTCGCGACCGAGTAGGGGTTCCAGCAGCCAGCGCACCGCCAGCGGACGGCCTTTGCGAAAGGTCATGTAGGCCAGGCCCAGACCGACGACGACGTAGATGCCCCAGGCGTGCAGACCCCAGTGGAACAGGGTCAGTTCCATCGCCTGATTGGCGGCGGCGTCGGTCGATGCCTCGATCCCGCCGGCCTCCGGCGGCGTGATGTAGTGCGACAACGGTTCGGCGACACCGTAGAACACGAGACCGATGCCCATGCCGGCGGCGAACAGCATCGCGAACCAGCTCATCACGCCGAACTCGGGCTCTTCGTCGTCTCTGCCGAGTTTGATGGTGCCGATGCGGCTGATGGCGCAGTAGAGCGCGAAGATCACGAAGCCGGTGACGATCAGGATGTACCACCAGCCGATGCCGGAGGTGATCCACTCGTTCAACTGGTCGAACGCGTCGGCGGCGGCGCTCGCGGCGATCACCGAGAACAGGATCAGCGCGAAGATGATGAGGGATGCGGTGATGAACACCGGCTTGTGCACCTCGCGCCAGGCGGATCGGAACATATCTCGCTCCCTTGCAACTCGTGCGCATCGACATCGTCGACGACGGGGAGCGGTGTACGGTCTCGGTCGCTCCCGTCGCCCTGCCTGCAACCGGATCATCCGTGCGGATCGTGATCAAGGACGTGGCCGGCGGGAACGTACTCCCGTTTCGGACGCTACTGCAGGACCAGGGTGTGCGGTCGGTGGATTTCGGGCAATCGTTATGTCTGGTTTATGACCCTACGACACGATGACCGCAGTGCGCGCGGCGGCGTGCCACACGGATGTGGCAGATCAGAGGCCTGGAGCGACGCTGACGTCGCCCCAACCGGCGACGTCCTCGGGTCGTCGTGGAGCGGGGCCGGTGTAGATCGCGGCCGGTCGGACCAGCTTTCCCAGTCGCTTCTGTTCGAGGATGTGTGCGCACCAGCCGGCGGTCCGGCCGCACGTGAACATCGCCGGCATCATGTGCGGCGGGACCTCGGCGAAGTCGAGGATCACCGCCGCCCAGAACTCGACATTCGTCTCGATGGCCCGGTCGGGCCGGCGTTCCCGCAGTTCGGTGAGCGCCGCCTGTTCGAGGGCCGCGGCGACCTCATAGCGAGGGACGCCCAGTTCCTGTGCGGTGCGCCGCAATACCCGGGCACGTGGATCCTCGGCCCGGTAGACGCGGTGGCCGAACCCCATCAGCTTCTCTTTGCGGTCCAGGACGCCGCGGACGAGACCGCGTGCGTCCCCGGTCTGTTCGACCTCCTCGATCATCGGCAGGACACGGGCCGGCGCGCCGCCGTGCAGCGGCCCGGACATCGCGCCGATCGCCCCCGACAGGGCCGCTGCGACATCGGCGCCCGTCGACGCGATGACCCGCGCGGTGAACGTCGATGCGTTCAGGCCGTGTTCGGCCGCGCTCACCCAGTAGGCGTCGATCGCCCGGATGTGCTTCGGGTCGGGATCGCCCTTCCATCGCGTCATGAAACGGGCCGTCACGGTGTCGCATTCGTCGATGACGTCCTGCGGAACCGCGGGCTGATGGATGCCGCGGGCCGACTGGGCGACATAGGACAGCGCCATCACCGAGGCGCGCGCCAGATTCGCCCGGGCGGTGTCGTCGTCGATGTCCAGCAGGGGTTTGTAGCCCCAGATGGGGGCCAACATCGCCAGCGCGGCCTGCACGTCGACGCGCACGTCGCCGGTGTGGACGGGCAGGGGGAACGGTTCGGCAGGCGGCAGCCCGTCGCCGAATCCGCCGTCGACCAGCAGTGCCCACACGTCGGCGAAGGTCACGTGGTTCTCGACCAGGTCCTCGATGTCGACGCCGCGGTAGCGCAGATTTCCGCCGTCCTTGTCCGGTTCGGCGATCTCGGTGGTGAACGCCACCACGCCCTCGAGGCCGGGGACGAAATCGTCGGGGACTGAGTTGGACATCGGGAACCGCCTAACGTCGACGCTGCGCCGTGTCGGATCGCACGGGAACCTGTAAAGGACTGTAGGTCAGGACCCCGGCCGCGGGCTACCGATCGGTAACCGGCGCGCCAGACGGCTCGGCGCGGCGTGTCGCGGAGTAGCCTCACCTCGTGGCCGACGATCCGATAGACCTGCCCAACATGCGGGTCGGCTATGGCGGCGGTATCCCGCCGAACGTCGGTGAGGGTGACCGGGCTGCCGGTGCCGACGGGGTCCGCGAAAATCTCGATCCGACATGGCTGCGTGGCGATCCGCCGTGGCTGGACCTGTTCACCGTCTGGCTGCGGGAGGCCGTCGAGGCGCGGATCGCCGAACCCAACGCGATGGTCCTCGGTACGACCGACGCCGCGGGTCGCCCGTCGACGCGGGCGGTGCTGTGCAAGGGTGTCGGCGCCGACGGTGTGGTGTTCTACACCGGCTACGACTCCGACAAGGGCCACGATCTGGCGGCCAACCCCTATGCGGCCGTGACCTTTCCATGGATCGGGCTGGAGCGGCAGGTGCACTTCCGCGGCCCGGTCGAGCACGTGACGATGGAGGAGACGCAGGAGTACTGGTACATGCGTCCCCGCGGCTCGCAGCTGTCGGCGTACGCATCCCGACAGTCGGAGCCGATCGGCAGCCGCACGGAGCTAGAGGAGCGCGCTGCCGCGGTGGCCGCCGAGTTCGGCGGTTTCGACGACGGCGCCGAGGTGCCGGTGCCGCCGTCGTGGGGTGGTTTCCGGCTGGTGCCCGAGGTGGTCGAGTTCTGGCAGGGCAGGGCGAACCGATTGCACAACCGGGTTCGGCTGACCAGGACGGACGACCTGTGGGAGGCCGTCCGCCTGCAGCCCTGATCGAGCGGATGTCGCATGTGCACGGTCTTTGTTGTGTCGAATATCGTTGCCGAACTACGTGTCCCGGCACCGTCGTGGGCGCCCGGCGAGTTCCGTGCCGGGAATCGGGAGATACGCGAAAAGCCAGCTCAGCGGGACCGCGGATTCGGTGCCAGTATGGTGTCATGAGTGCGGTAGTCGACAACCCCACGGGCACGTTCTCGGTGCCGATCATCGACATCACCCCGTTCACGGCCAACGGCAGCGCATCCGATCGTGCGGTCGTGGCCGCCCAGATCGACCACGCCGCGACCAATGTCGGTTTCATCCAGATCGTCGGTCATCAGATCCCGCCGGCGGTCATCGACGAGTTCACCGCCGTGATGGACGACTTCTTCGCCCTGCCGCTGGAGGACAAGAAGGCCTACCGCACACCGCCGCAGATCAATCGCGGGTACTCGCCGCCGAAGTCGGAGTCGCTGTCGCTGTCGCTGAGCCTGGGTGTGGAGCCGGCCGACCGGATGAACGACTTCTTCGAGGCGTACAACGTCGGCGTCGAGGCTGCGGCCCATCCCGATCTCGAATTGCCGCAGGACCAGTACGCCACCAACACGTGGCCGTCCGTCGACCATTTCGAGGCGGCCGTGTCGGCGTACTTCGCGGAGGCGTCCCGCGTCGCCCACACGCTCACCCGCATCTTCGCCGAGGCGCTCGACCTGCCACCGGACTTCTTCGACGGATACACCGACCACTCGCTCGACGTGTTGCGGATGAACAACTACGCCCTGCCGCCCGGGGATGTCGACCTCGACGGTGAGCTGACGGGGATGGGTGAGCACACCGACTACGGGATCGTGACAGTTCTCTGGGCCGACCAGGTGAAGGGACTGCAGGTCCTCGACCGCGCCGGTGACTGGCACGACGTGGAGCCGGCCGACGGAGCCCTGCTGATCAACCTCGGCGATCTCATGGCGCGCTGGACCAACGAACGCTGGATGTCGACGCTGCACCGGGTGAAGCCACCGGTGGTGGACGGGTCGATCGAGCGGCGCCGGTCGGCGGCCTTCTTCCACGACGGCAACATCGACGCGACGATCTCCACCCTGCCCTCATGCGTCGGTGCCGGGAGTCGTTACTCGCCGATCACCGTCGGCGAGCACATCGGGGCCAAGCTCGCGGGTTCCCGGGCCGGGCTGGCCAACCCGTACGCCCGGCGGGAGGCGCAACGGGTGCGTCAGGCGATGCAGCGGGGGCTGGGGCAGCAGTAGCCCGGAACTGTAAGTAGAACCGACGACCACATTCTGATTCCTGATTCGAACAAGTTCGAAAATACCCTTGACAGTCGAACATATGTTCGGTTACCTTGGTCACATGAACATCGGGGGAGTTCAAAACGTGATCGACAGCCTTGCTGTCGTCACCGTCGGGAAAACGCATCGGGTCGAGAGGTCTTCGACGCCACGGCGTCGTTGGTGAAGGCCCGCAACGTGGTCGATCATCAGCTGGCCGCACATGTGCGGGCCATGGAGCGGCTCGGCGTGGCCAAGCGGTCCGGTGGAACAACGCGCCAGCTGCTGATCGAGATGGGCCTCGCCCCCTCGGTGGTTGTTCGACTGCTGCGGATCGCGGGCTCGCTCGATGCTTCGCCGAAACTCGCGAAACACGCTGCCGATGGCGCAATCTCGGCTGAGCATGTGGACTCGGTGGCGAAGGGGATGGCGCACATCCAACGCCGCAGTCCGGTTGCGTTGCCTGACGACGAACGAACCGCGCACGAGGTCGATCTGTTGGCGCAGGTGTTCTCGGGTGCGACGCCGGCGGAAGTGGCAGCGCACGCCAGATCCAAGGGCAACCAGGTCGCCGACGAGACCGGCGGGCTGCCGGCGTCCGAAGATCGGGGGCTCAATGTCGTTGATTGGCGGCAAGACGACGACGGACGCCTCGAGGTGCGCGGCAGTCTGGACAGTGTTGTGGGGGAGAAGCTCGTGGCGCTTCTCCAGTCGCTGTCGATCAAGCGTCCCGAACCCGACGGGTCACCCGATCCGCGCTCGGCTGGTCGTCGTCGCGCAGATGCGCTCGATCAGGTCCTCGATGCGGCTGTGGGCGGGGATACCCACCTGACGGGCGCGCCACGGCACTTGGTCATGGTCACCATCCCGGCCGATGCGCCCGACCTGGCGGCTCTACCCTGGCTCGGTCCGGTCTCGGAGGCGACTGTCCGAATGCTGGCCTGCGACACCACAGTGTCCGAGGTGGTGATCGATGGCGAGCGGGTGCCCTTGCACATGGGTCACGACAAACGTCTCTTCACCCACCACCAGCGCCGGGCGATCGGCGTGCGCGATGAGTGCTGCGTGAAATGTGGTGCGCCGGCTGGATGGAGCCACGTCCACCACCTCGTCCACTGGGTCGACGGTGGTCTCACTGATCTGGACAACGGCTGCCTCCTGTGCTCGACTTGCCACGCCGAGGTACACGCCCGCGGCTGGGAGGTCGTGATGGGCAGAGACCGGCATCCGAGGTTGATCCCACCGGCTGACATCGACCCGACCCGCACCCCCAGGCCCGCTTACAACCGGCGCAACCTAAACGTCGACGGACTTCCGGCAGCTGCCTGATATCAAGGCTTGGTCCACTGCGGCAACAGCTTTCGTTCTTTGAGAACTCAATAGTGTGGCCGAAACGCTGAGCGCCGGGCGACCATCTGCGTCGTATCAACCGACCCGACCCGGATGGGTCGCCCGGCGCGAGGCATGCACCGGGCAGTAGTGCATGGGGTTGTCGCGTTCGGTCTCCGGCGGCAGGTTGCGTGTCGGTGTGTGGACCAACGGTGCGTCGGCCGGTGTCCGACCGGAAACACGGTCCCATGCGTCGCGGGCTCGAGGATGGGCGCGGTAGCGACGCGGCACCAGGGCCATCGCCACGCGTACCGCACGACAGAAATGGGTGAAACGTTGTTCGTCGCGGTCGGTCCACGTCAGGCCCATCATCTCGCGGATCGGGGCGTCATACAGGCCTGTGGTGAGCCAGAGGAAGAAGCGTTGCCCGGGCGTCGCGATCTTCCGCCACCAGCTCCGTGGTAGCCGTGACAGGAACGGCGGCGGCGGGAGCTCGCTGATGTCGAGGACCGTCCGGACGGCTGCGTGGTCCCGAAGAACATTGCGGCACATGTGGTCCCAGTATTCGAGGAAGTCCTCGTAGGTGTCCGGGCAGTGACGCATGCTGATGCCGTACATGGCGAACCAGGCGCGCGATTCCTGGAACAGTGCCTCTTTGTCCGCCTCGGTGATGCGGGGGCCGAAACGTTCGGCGCAGCGGATGTTGCCGTACCAGAAGGTGGCGTGCGCCCAGTAGAAGACGTCGGGATCGAGCGCATGGTAGCGGGAGCCGTCGGGCATCGGGCCCTTCACAGTGCGGTGGTAGTCGCGCACCTCACGGCCGGTGTCCGAGGTCCCATCGAAAACCGTGCCGATGATGGGATACAACGACCGCATGAGCCGCTGCCAGCGCTCACCGAAGAAGTCCGAGTGATCCCACACCGCCGCACCGAGTTTCGGGTGCATGTTCTGCATCGAACCGGACCACAACCCGGTGAGCATGCCCCGCCAGTCGCCGAAGTAGCGCCACGTGACGGAGTCCGGGCCGAGCGGTGCGTATCGTTCGGCCGGCGCGGGGACGGTTTCATCGACCGGGGCCGATGGAAGGCTCATCGGCTTTCGCCGGTACTGATCATGCCCGGATAGGTGGCCCGGCGCGCGGCGTGTACGGGGCAGTAGTGCATGGGGTTGTCCCGTTCGGAACCGGACGGCAGGTTGCGTTCGGGGGTGTGTACCAACGGTGCGTCGGCGGCCACCCGGCCCGCGACCCGGTCCCAGGCGTCGCGGGGGCGGGGATGGCGCAGAAAGCGTTTCGGCAGCAGGCGGTGCATCACCAGGTTGACGCCACGGCCCAGCAGGCGGAACCGTCGCTCGTCGCGCTCGGACCAGGGCAGCCCGAGGATCTCCCGGACCGGCTCGTCGTAGAACCCGGTGGTCAGCCAGGTGAAGAAGCGCTGGTTGGGCTGGGCCATGTAACGGAACCAGATCGCGTGCGGGATGAACCGCAGGAACGGCGGCGGTGGCAACTGCCCGATGTCGAGGACCGCGCGCACCGCCGGGTGGTCGCGAAGAACATTGCGGCACATGTGGTCCCAGTACTCGAGAAAATCCTCGTAAGTGTCCGGGACGGGACGCATCGACACCCCGTACATCGCGTACCAGGCCTTGGACTCCTCGAACAGTTGGCGTTTCTGGTCCTCGGTGAGCCAGGGGCCGAATCGCTCGCACAGGCGCACGTTGCCGTACCAGAAGGTGGCGTGCGCCCAGTAGAAGACGTCGGGATCGAGCGCGTGGTACCGCGAACCGTCATCCATCTGTCCCTTGATGTCGCGGTGGTAGTCGCGCACCTCGTGACCGGTGGTGGGTCCGTCGGACGGGACCGGATCGAACACGACGCCGCTGATCGGATACAGCGACCGCATCAGGCGCTGCCACCGCTCGCCGAAGAAGTCGGAATGCTCCCAGACCGCCGCGCCCAGTTTGGGGTGCATGTTCTGCATCGACCCCGCCCACAAGCCCTGGAACATGCCGGTCCAGGTGCCCCAGATCTGCCACGTCAGGGAATCGGGACCCAAAGGTGCATAATCTTCGGCGCGAGGCGTGACCTGCGGGGATGCAGGCGCACTCTCGGTCGGCTCGTCCGTCATCACCTCGGTCATGAGACGAAAGTCTAAGATCGTCTCAGATCACTGTCAACGACGCCGGTCGCTAGATGGGTACGAAACGCACTCGATTTCCGGCGACCAGCTGCGCGGCGTGATCGACGGCCGACGAGGTGAGCACCGCGATGACGGGGTATCCGCCGGTCACCGGGTGGTCGGCGAGGAACAGGACGGGGCGGCCGCTCGGGGGGATCTGGATCGCGCCGTGCGGCACTCCCTCCGACGCCAGTTCGTCGGCATCGGCCCGGTGGGTGACGAGCGGGTCATCGCAGCCGGCGGGCCGGTCGACGCGGACGCCGACGCGGTCACTCTCGGCGCTGACCTCCCAGATCCCGCGCGTCAGGTCCGCGGGGGACCGCACATGGTCGCGGCGCGGTCCGTCGGTGATCTCGAGTTCGACGACATCGGGTGCATCGCCACCGACCGGCGCAGTCAGTGTGGCCGGCCATGCCCCGGTCGTGGTGCCGACGGGCAGCTCGACCTCGGCCCGCAGCGGGTCGGGTCCCAGGCCGGAGAGGGTGTCGGTCGATCGGGACCCCAGCACCTCGTCGACATCCAGCCCGCCGCGCACGGCGAGATAGTTGCGGCACCCGTTGCTCGGGAGGCCGATCGACAGTTCCGCGTTGTCGTGCAACGTGCTCGCGGCATCGGTGCCAGCCAGGGAACCGTCGATGCGGACGTCGGATCGGGCGCCGGTCACCGCGACGAGGAGATCGCCGTGGGCGCGAATTCGTAGTCCGCCCATCGTCGTCTCGATCACGGCGGCGGACTCGGGATTGCCGACGAGTCGGTTGGCCAGGGTCAGCGAGCCGCGATCGGCGCCGCCGGACACCGGGACGCCGAGATGGGCGTAGCCACTGCGTCCGAGATCCTGCACCGTGGCCAGTGGGCCGGTGTCGATGACGACGATCTTCTTGCCGGATGCGCTCATTCGTCGACCACGAATCTCACCATCGAGCCCGGCGCCAGCCGCGCGGGCGGGTCGGCCGTCTCGTCCCACATCGGTATCGAGGTGTGGCCCAACAACTGCCAGCCGCCCGGGCTCGTTCGCGGATAGACGGCGCTGTACCCGGCGGCGATCGCGATGGCGCCGGACGGCACCCGCGTACGGGCCTCGGGACGCCGGCCGACCTGATCGAAGGGATGGTCCCCGCCGTCACGGGGCACGAGATAACCGAACCCCGGGGCGAACCCCATGAACTGGACCTGCCACACCGTGGCGGTGTGGAGCTCGATGACGTCCTCGGGCGTCGTGTTCACGATCTCCGCGACCTCGTGGAGGTCCGGGCCGTCGTAGACCACCGGGATGCGGATCTCGGCGGTGTCGCCGGCCGACGGTGCATCGTCGGCGGACACACCGCGCAGCGCTCGATGCACCCCGAGCATGTCGAGGCCGGCTCCGGGCTCGGCCTGGACGAGGACGGTGTGCGCGGTGGGCACGATGTCGCCGACCGACAGCGCGCCCGACTCGGTCGCCTCGCGCAACGCTGCCGCCGCGCGCCCGACCGCGGAGAGCGGCCGATCCTCGTCCCCGAAGTCGAGCACGACCGCATCGTGACCCGCGGGCAACTCGCGCATACCGCCAACCTACCGGCCGCACAGCGACGATGATGGCTGCACGAGGGTGTCGCCCGCGACGTAGGAGGTGCCGGTGCGCGAGATCGTGGTCTGCGGGGAAGCGTTGGTGGACGTCGTCGCTGCGGCGAGCGCCCCGGCAGGTGGTGGGCGACTGCCGCCGCTGCAGCCCGCACTCGGCGGCGGGCCGTTCAACGTCGCGATCACGCTGGGCCGGCTGGGGAGTGCGGTGTCGCTGTGTACGGCCGTGTCCACCGACACGTATGGCGATGCGATCGTCGCGGCGCTGCAGGCCGCCGGGGTGGGGACGAGCCTGGTGCAACGCCGCGCCGAACCCACCTCGCTGGCACTCGCCACCATCGGGGCCGATGGTGGCGCCCACTACTCGTTCTATGTCGAGGGAACCGCCGACCGGCAGGTCCTCGCTCCCGAACCGTTCGCCCAGACGGTCGCCGCGGCCTGTTTCGGGACGCTGTCGATGGTGCTCGAACCCGGTGCGTCCGTGTATGAGTCGCTGCTCCGGCGATGCCACGCGGAGGGGCGGTCGGTGATCGTCGACCCGAACATCCGCGCGGCGGTCATCGACGACGAAGACGGCTACCGCCGGAGATTCGCATCGTGGATGGACGCCGTCGACATCGTGAAGCTGTCCGACGAGGACGCGGCATGGCTGGCGCGGGGCCCGCACGGATCCACGCCCGACGACTGGCTGGCTGCGGGTGTGAGCGCGATCATAACCACCGCGGGGGCCGACGGGATCGTCGTGCGCACCGCCGGGTCCACCATTTCGGTACCCGCCCGCCCCACCGAGGTCGCCGACACCATCGGTGCAGGTGACAGTGTTGTCGGTGGGCTGCTTCGGTATCTGGATCGGACCGGCGCGCTCTCGCCCGCGGCAATCGCCGCTCTGGGCCCGGCGCAGTGGCGTTCGGCCGCCGAATTCGCAGGTCACGTCGCTGCGATCACGGTCGCGAGGCCAGGCGCGGACCCTCCGTGGGCGAGCGAGCTGGCAAGCGACTACGTTGATAGCCAACAGCATCCTTACCCGGATCTGCGAAGTACATGGCTCAAACCTGAGTAAAGGGGTACGTGTGTCCGCTGAAACAGTCCCAGCTGACCCGGCGTCCGATACGGCTTCAGCGACCTTTACCTACCCCGGTGGTCAGCTGGAACTCCCGATCGTGAAGGCCACTGAAGGGTCCGATTCCGTGGCGCTCGGCAAATTCCTCGCCGAGACCGGCCTGACCACGTTCGACGGCGGCTTCGTCAACACGGCCTCGACGAAATCGTCGATCACCTACATCGACGGGGACGCGGGCATCCTTCGTTACCGTGGCATCCCGATCGACCAGCTTGCCGAGAAGTCGACGTTCATCGAGGTCAGCTACCTGCTGATCTACGGCGAGTTGCCGACCGCGACGCAGCTCGACGAGTTCACCGACAAGATCCGGCGGCACACCCTGCTGCACGAGGACCTGAAGCGATTCTTCGACGGGTTCCCCCGGAACGCGCATCCGATGCCGGTGCTGTCGAGTGCGGTCAACGCGCTCTCGGCCTACTACCAGGATTCGCTCGATCCGAAAGACCCGGAGCAGGTCGAGCTGTCCACGATCAGGCTGCTCGCAAAACTGCCCACCATCGCCGCGTACGCGTACAAGAAGTCGGCCGGACAGCCGTTCCTGTACCCGGACAACTCGCTGAGCCTGGTGGAGAACTTCCTGCGGATGACCTTCGGCTTCCCGGCTGAGCCCTATGAGGTGAACCCCGAGGTCGCCAAGGCGCTCGACATGCTGTTCATCCTGCACGCCGACCACGAGCAGAACTGTTCGACCTCGACCGTGCGTCTGGTCGGTTCGTCCCAGGCCAACCTGTTCACGTCCATCTCCGGCGGCATCAACGCACTGTGGGGTCCGCTGCACGGCGGCGCCAACCAGGCGGTGCTCGAGATGCTCGAGGAGATCCGGCTCTCCGGCGGCGACACCCAGACCTTCATGAACAAGGTCAAGAACAAAGAAGCCGGCGTGAAGCTGATGGGCTTCGGTCACCGCGTCTACAAGAACTACGATCCGCGTGCCGCGATCGTCAAGAAGACTGCGGATTCGATCCTGGAATCCCTTGGTGTGCAGGATGATCTGCTCGACATCGCGAAGGGGCTCGAAGAGGTCGCCCTCAATGACGACTACTTCATCGAGCGCAAGCTGTACCCGAATGTGGACTTCTACACCGGGGTCATCTACCGTGCGATGGGCTTCCCGACCCGGATGTTCACCGTCCTGTTCGCACTCGGCCGGCTGCCCGGCTGGATCGCGCACTGGCGCGAGATGCACGAGGACCCGGCCGGCAAGATCGGTCGCCCGCGTCAGCTCTACACCGGCTACACCGAACGCGACTATCTCGCCATGGGCGAGCGCTGACCGAGTCCGGGGGGCCTGCGGCCCGCGACTGCGCGGGCCGCGACAGATTCTGATCCGACGACTCAAAGGAGAGTCCCGTTGACCAGCGCTGAGAAGCCCGAAGTCGATTTCCCGGAGGGCCCCGCGCCGTCCGAACTCCAGATCACCGACCTCGTCGTCGGCGACGGCGCCGAGGCGCAGCGTGGTGGCGTCGTGGACGTCCACTACGTCGGTGTCGAGTTCGACTCCGGTGAGGAGTTCGATTCCTCGTGGGATCGCGGACAGTCGGCGAACTTCCCGCTCGACCGCCTGATTCCCGGCTGGCAGGAAGGTATCCCCGGCATGAAGGTCGGCGGCCGCCGCCGGCTGACCGTGCCGCCGCAACTCGCCTACGGCCCGGCGGGCGCCGGACACCGCCTGTCCGGCAAGACCCTGGTGTTCGTGATCGACCTGCTGGGCGTCGGGTAGGCGATCTCCACGAAGCCCTCGCTGCTCTGGCTCCGGCGCGATCTGCGCTGCCATGATCTCCCGCCGCTCATCGCGGCGCAGGAGGCGGGCGACGAGGTATTGGTCTGTTTCGTCGTGGACCCGCGACTGGAGAAGTCGTCGGGTCCACGACGTCTGAGTTTCCTGTTCGACTCGCTGCGTGACCTCGATGATCAGCTCTCGGGGCGACTGTTGGTGGTGCGCGGGCGGCCCGACGAGGAGATCCCGCGGTTGGCGGATGCCGTCGACGCGACGTCGGTGCACATCAGCGGGGATTTCTCGCCGTTCGGCCGTCGGCGGGACGCGGCGGTCGCCGAGGCGCTCGGCGACGTTCCACTCGAGGCGGTGGGCTCCCCGTACCTGGTGTCACCGGGCCGCGTGACCAAGCCCGACGGCGACCCGTACAAGGTGTTCACGCCGTACTTCAAGCAATGGCGCGAACATGGCTGGCGGAAACCGGCCACGTCGTCGGTCGAGCCGGCCGGGCTGATGGACCCGAGCGACATCAAGCGCTCCGGCCGCATCAAAGTTCCTGCGGCACCGGTGAAATCGCCACTGCCGGCAGGCGAGCGAGCTGCTCGGAAGCGCTGGCAGGCGTTCGTCGACGACGATCTCGCCGGCTACGACAGCGATCGTGATCGGCCGGACCTCGATGTGACCAGCCGGATGTCGGCCTACCTGAAGTACGGCAACATCCATCCCCGGACCATGGCCGCCGATCTCGGCAGATCGAAAGGCGCACAGGCCTATCTGCGGGAGCTCGCCTTCCGCGACTTCTATGCCGACGTGTTGTACCACTGGCCGGATAGTGCATGGCGGAACTGGAACAGGCAGTTCGACGACATCGCACTCGACACCGACAAGGCCGCCTACGCGCGCTTCGAGGCCTGGAAAGAAGGTCGGACCGGCTTTCCGCTGGTCGACGCCGGTATGCGTCAACTCGCCGAAACCGGTTTCATGCACAACCGAGTTCGGATGCTCACCGCGTCGTTCCTGGTGAAGGATCTGCACCTGCCGTGGTGGTGGGGCGCGCAATGGTTCCTCGATCAACTGATCGACGGAGACATGGCGTCCAATCAGCACGGCTGGCAATGGGCGGCGGGAACCGGAACCGATGCGGCGCCGTACTTCCGGGTGTTCAACCCCAACACCCAGGCCGACCGGTTCGATCCGGACGGGGACTACGTCCGGCGATGGGTCCCGGAGTACGGCTCCGACGATTACCCGGCGCCGATGGTCGATCACAAGGCCGAGCGTGAGGAAGCGCTGCGCCGATTCCGGCAGATCTGATCGACGGCTAGGCTGACTCGGTGACCGTCCCACTCGACCCGTTCGTCGCCGAGGTCACCGCGGGCCCCGAGTGGGAAGGCCTGAACTGGTCGGCCCAACGTCATTCGGGCAACGTCCGAATCGGATATCTCAGCGGTGACACCGCCGGCCCCGATGATGAGGACAGCCTGGACTGGTCGGTGGTCGGGGAGCGGTTCGACGTCGTCTACGGTCCACTCGCCTGTGAGCCGGTCTCCCGCGCCGTGGTCGGCGTGGACGATCCGGCGACATCGGCACACGAACTCGCGGAACATGTTTCCCGCAACCCGCAGGCGTCCACGGTGCTGGCGGCGGTACTGCGGGCGGGGTCCCGGGCAACGGTCCGGGAGGCCCTCGACATCGAATCGTGGGCGTACTCGACCCTTCTCGGTGGGGAGGAGTTCGCGGCGTGGCTGACCGCCCGCGGTCCGCGACCCCTGCCGCCTACGCCACCGGCATCCCCGGTGCTCGTCGAGCGTCACGGCGACCGTGTCGTCGTCACGCTCAACCGGCCGGAACGACGCAACGCGTTCGGGGCGGCCGTGCGGGACGCGCTGGTGGCCGCGCTCGAAGTGTGCGTACTCGACGACTCGATCACTGCGGTGGAACTACGCGGCGCCGGTCCGGTGTTCTGCGCGGGCGGTGACCTCGATGAGTTCGGCACCACACCCGACCCGGTGACCGCCCATTTCGTCCGTACGGCCGGCGGCGCCGGTGCGCGTCTGGCCGAGATCGCGGGGCGCACAACGGCTTTTCTGCACGGAACCTGCGTGGGCGCCGGGATCGAGCTGCCCGCGTTGGCCGGTCGAGTGGTGGTCGACCCGGCCACCACGTTCCGGCTGCCGGAGGTGGGCATGGGCCTGATCCCCGGCGCCGGCGGCACAGTCGGCATCCCGCGTCGGATCGGTCGATGGCGTGCGTTCCATCTCGCCGTGACCGGAGTCGGGATCGGCGCCCCCACCGCACTGCGATGGGGGCTGGCCGATGACGTCGCCGATGTTGCCGTCGCCGATGTCGCGGGCTTAGCGGGCCAGTGAGAAGACCTCGGACCACTTGACCCGCGACCCGGTCCGCAGGATCGACCGCTGGTAGATGCGCGCCGCGAACCAGGTCGCGGCGGCACATGCCGCGATCATCAGGGCGAAGGTGACCACGATCTGCAGCCCGGTGGTGTCGCCCGTCGCGATGCGGATCGGCATCAGGGCGGCACTGAACGGCGGAATCCACGAGAGCGTCTGGATCAGCGTCGAATCGAGCGCCTGTATCCCGAAGATGCCGGAGTACATGACCGCGATCGCGAGCACCGTCAGCGGCGCCGAACTGGCGTTGAGTTCCTCCTGCCGGGACACGATCGCACCGGTCGCCGCATACAGCGTCGCGAAGAACAGGAAGCCCAGCAGGAACCACGCGATCACGGCGGCGAACATGCCGATGGCGGCGCCGGGAAGCGTCAGCAGGCCCGTGACCTGCCCGGCGATCAACGCGGTGGCGCCGAGCAGCAGCACCTGGGCCAAGGCGATCGCACCGATGCCGATGATCTTGCCCCACAACAGATGTAGTGGCTTGATGGTGGCCAGCAGGATCTCGACGACGCGCGACGTCTTCTCTTCGACGACGCCGACGGAGACCATCGAGCCGCCCATCATGATCGCGGTGATCAACAGGATGGTGCCGACGAGTGCGATGACGATGCGCTGCCCCTCGTCGGGCCGGTCCGGTGAGGTCTGTTCGACGGTGACGGTGGCGCGGGGCAGCGCGGCGGCCGACACCCCCTGCGCCTCGAGTGCGCGGTTGAGGGACACCTGATCCACCGCCGAACGGACCACACCGTCCAGCGCCGGATCCGGGCTGTTCTCACTGATCAACACGAAGGCGTCCGGTCCGGTGCCGGGCACGAGTGCGAGCGACAGGTCACCGTCGGACACCTGGGTTCTCGCCTCCTCGGGTGACGCCACCTCGGTCACGTCGACGGACAAGCCGGTGGCCGTGCCGACTTCTTCGATGGTCTGCGCGAGGACCGCGTCCTGGCCGACGACACCGACCCGCTCGGGCTCGTCGTCGCCGGTCAGCAGGTTCAGGACGATGGCACCGGCGACGATCACCACCATCAGCAGCGCGGTACTGATCACGAACGACTTGGTCTTGGCGCGGGTCACGATCTCGCGTTCGGCGACGAGCCAGATCGAGCGCGCGGCACCGGTTTCGGGGCTTTTCATGCGACCACCTCTCGGAACAGTTCGGTCAGGGACGGCGTCGAGCGGGCGAACCGGTGGACCGGGCCGGCGCGTAGGGCCGTCGCCAGGATCGTCTGGTCGTCGACCTGGTCGGGATCGATGCGGAGGGAAGCGGTGCGGCGCTCGATGTCGTAGTCGGCGCCCAACACCCCCGGGAGGCCGTCGGCCCACCGTGTGGTGGCATCGGGACCGGCCACCTCGAGGGTGACGCCGTCGCGGGCGCGCAGATCATCCACGCGGCCCAGCGCCCGCATCTGGCCCCGGGACACGATCCCCACCCGGTCGCACAAGCGTTGGACCAGGTCGAGTTGGTGGGAGGAGAAGATGACCGGGATTCCCTCGGCCGCTTTCTCTTTGAGCACGTCGCTCATCACGTCGACGGCGACGGGATCGAGACCCGAGAAGGGTTCGTCGAGGACGAGTACCCGCGGGTCGTGGATGAGCGCTGCTGCGAGCTGCACGCGTTGCTGGTTTCCCAGGCTGAGGTCGGCGACGTCGTCGCCGACGCGCTGGTCGATGCCGAGCCGCGCGGTCCAGTGACGCATGCTGTCCTCCGCGGCGGACGTGGACAGCCCGTGCAGCTTGGCGAGGAACACCAGCTGATCACCGACCTTCATCTTCGGGTAGAGACCGCGTTCCTCGGGCATGTAGCCGATCTCGCGGCGGGTGTGCAGATCGATGGGTCGGTCGCCGAGGGTGACGCGGCCGGCGTCGGCGGCGAGGACGCCGAGGATGATTCGCATCGTCGTCGATTTGCCGGCGCCGTTGCTGCCGACGAAGCCGAACAGCTCTCCTGGTGCGACCTGAAAGGTCATGTCCTGCAGGGCGATCAGGTTGCCGTAGCGTTTGTGCAGCCCATCGATGATGAGGGGGTCGTTCATCGGGTGCTCCGTTCGTCTGGGGCGGGAAGGTCTTCGGGGTCGGGGTCCGACATCCACCACGAGGTCAGCAGACCGGGAGTCATGGTGGCGGTGACCATCAGCATGATCAGCAGGATCGCGGTGCCGTACACGGCGTCCCCGCTCACCTGGTCCTGGGTACCGAGGCCGATGAGGATGAAGTACGGGATGAACATCAGCATGTACGTCACGAAGAATCCGATCGACCGTGCCGAATTGCGTTGCGCGGCCTGTATCTCGTCGAGAGCCGATACCGGGGTGTCGGCGATCGAACCGGTCACGATGCGCAGCAGGTACTGGGAGACGATCGACCCGACCAGCGACGTCATGAACGGGACGATGAACCAATTGGTGAAGTACGCGAGGCCGGCGCTGACGAGGCCGATGCAGATGAAGAGGAGCTGTGCGACCACGAGTGCGCGGTATCCCCGGCGGTTGCGCCAACGCAGCAGCGAGCGCTCGTGCTTGCGGTTGAACTCGACGTGCCGCTCGCCGCGCCAACGGTCGTAGCGACGCCAGAATTGCGGCGTGGCCTCTTCGGGGAAGGCCGAATTGGGGTCCTTCATCGTGCACCTCCAGGATCGGATTGCGGCTCTGGCCTGAGGTCTGGCCTGCGGTACAGCTCCGCGGACATCGCACCGAACTCGGTGCGGCTGAACACGGCTTCGACCGGGAGGTCGAACACCGCGCAGATCCGGAACGCGAGATCGAGGCTCGGGTAGTTGTCGCCGCGTTCGAGTGCGCCCACCGACTGCACATTGATCCCGACCGTCTCGGCGAGTTCGGCGCGGGTCATCTTCCGCTCGGCGCGGAGGACGCCGATGCGGTTGTAGATGGGGAGCTTCTCACCCCGCCGAACAGGACTCACCTAATCAAGTGTTGGGAAAACACAACAATCTGTCAAGTGTTGATGATGGATCGTTGACGATCGAGGATGTCGGCCACGTTGCGGGCGGCCTCGCGTCCGCCCCGGTTCGCGCCGATCGTCGACGCCGACGGCCCGTATCCCACCAGCTGGATGCGTGGGTCGGCGGCCACGGTCGTCGCCAGCCGGCCGGTCATCGTGATGCCGCCGCCCGCCGAACGCAGCCGCAGCGGCGCCAGGTGATCGAGGGCGCTGCGGAACCCGGTGTTCCAGAAGATGACGTCGACGTCGAGGTGATCGTCCTCGCCGTCGAATCCACTGCCGTTGCCGAGTCCGCAGTCCCAGCACACCCCGGTCTCGGTGATGCGGGTGAACATCGGCCGCCAGCGCAGGATGCCGTCCGCCTGCGCTTCACTGATCGCCGGGGTGAGCGGCAGACCGGTCACCGACACGACCGAGGTCGGCGGCAGCCCCGCCCGGACCCGCTCCTCGACCCGGGCGACCGCGCGACGACCCTTCTCCGGGTCGAACGGGGTCGGATCGAACGCGGGCTCGCTGCGCGAGCACCAGAACGTCTGCACGCCCGGGGAGTCACGGGCGATCTCGATCAGCAACTGCACCGCCGAGATACCGGCACCGACCACGAGTACCCGCTGGTCGGCGAATTGCTCGGGGCCCACGTAATCGTGCGTGTGGAGCTGGCGTCCGCCGAAGTCGGCGATACCGGGGACGTGGGGGATGAACGGGCGCTCCCACGTGCCGGTCGCGTTGATGATGGTGCGTGTGTCGATCGTGGTTCCGTCGCCCAGGGTCGCGACGAAGCCGCCCGGGCCGTGATCGACCCGGCGGACACCGAACGGCCGGCGAATCCGTAGGCCGTACCGACGTTCGTAGGAACCGAAGTATTCGGGCACCGCGGTCGCGGCGGGGACGGTGTCGCTGTCGCGGCCCAGTGCCTCCGAAATGCCGTAACCGGGGAGATCATGGACCCCGTTCGCGGCCGCGAGTGTCAGTGTCGGCCAGCGGAACTGCCACGCGCCACCGGGGCCGGGCGCGTGGTCGAGAAGCTGATAGCGCTCACCGAGGCCGAACCGGTGCAGGAAGTACGCGGCGGACAGGCCGGCCTGACCGCCGCCGATCACCAGGACATCAGTCGATCGGTCGGGGTTCGCCACGGCCTCCAGTGTGTCACCGGCCGGTGCGATGTCGTCGGACTCGGTCCGGTGCCCGCGTGGGTAGGCTGCGGCCATGATCCACACGTCGCAATCAGGGCCGGTGCTGACCGTCGAGCTCGATCGGGTCGACAAGCGAAACGCCCTCGACGAGGAGATGGTCGCCGGGTTGTCGGACGCGTTCGGCTCAGCGGTGGACGCGGGTGCCCGGGCCATCGTGCTCACGGGTCGGGGACCGGTGTTCTGCGCCGGGGCGGACCTCTCGGGACCGGTGTACGACCCGGGATTCCTCGATCGACTGGTCGCCACCCTGCAACAGGTGGAGGAGACTCCGGTCCCGGTGATCGCGGCACTGAACGGGTCCGCGATCGGGGCGGGCCTCCAGCTCGCGATGGCTGCCGATCTGCGGGTCATGGCACCCGACGCGATCGCCGGCATCCCGGCGGCGAAGATCGGCGTCGCCGTCGACGACTGGACCATCCGGCGGCTGGTGTCGTTGGTCGGCGCAGGGCAGGCCCGCGGCATGTTCATCGGATGCGAACCGTTGTCCGCCGACCGGGCCCACGCGCTCGGGTTCGCCAACCGCATCGGGGACCTCGCCGACGCACAGCACTGGGCGGCGACGATCGCCGAACTGGCACCGCTGACCCTGCAGCACTACAAGATGGTGCTCAACGACGACGGGGCGCGTGCGCAGACCCCGTCGACACACCGTGCGGCGATGATGCGGGCGTGGCAGAGTGACGACCTCGCCGAGGGGCGGGCGGCGCGCGCCGAGAAACGGGCGCCGAGATTCCGCGGTCGGTAGCGCGGGTCTCGATACGTCCTCGGCTAGCGCCTCGGACTACTCGACCAGCGAGAGGTGCGGCTCGTCGACTACTCGACCAGCGAGAGGTGCGGGTCTCGACTACTCGACCAGCGAGAAACTACCCGGCCAACGACAGGTGCGCGGCCGATCGGGCAAAGCGGACATCTTTCGTAGCTCAATTGGCCGCTGACAGTGCGGTTTTCACGAGCGAAACATTTCGATCAAATGATCGAAACCACGCGTCCGTACGTTCTCCCGAGGGCGTGCGCCACCTCGTGCGCACCCGACGTCCGTTGAGGGAGAGAGATGTCGAGAGAATCAGAGTTCGCCGAGGACATCGGTGAGGTCGAGAACGCGGAACACGGCATCGTCGCGACCGGTGCACAGGCGGCCGCGGCGCGGGAGACGCTCGAGGACTACACGTTGCGCTTCGCCCCGCGCAGCTACCGCAAGTGGGGTCCGGGCGTGGTGGCCATCTCCGCGCTGGGCGGCATCGCCTACCTGGCCGACTTCGCGATCGGCGCCAACATCGGCATCGCGAACGGCACCGGCAACGCTCTCTGGGGCATCCTCTTCTTCGCCGTCGTCATCATGCTCACCGGCTTCCCGCTGTCCTACTACGCGGCACGGTTCAACATCGACCTGGACCTGATCACCCGCGGCAGCGGATTCGGCTACTACGGTTCGGTTCTGACGAACGTGATCTTCGCGTCGTTCACCTTCATCTTCTTCGCGCTCGAGGGGTCGATCATGGCCCAGGGTCTGCTGCTCGGGCTGAACATCCCACTCTGGCTGGGCTACCTGATGTCGTCGGTGCTGATCATCCCGCTGGTGATCTACGGGATGAACACCCTGGCGAAGCTGCAGGTGTGGACGACCCCGCTGTGGCTGGTCATGATGGTGTTCCCGCTGTTCTACCTGGTCTTCCAGCACCCGGACGCCATCGGCGACTTCCTCGCCTTCAGCGGTGGCACCGATGGGCAGGGCGGACACGGGGTCTCGTTCGCGGGCACGATGCTGGCCGCCGGTGTGTGTCTGTCCCTGATCGCGCAGATCGCCGAGCAGATCGACTATCTGCGGTTCATGCCGCCGAAAACGGCGGACAACAACCGCAAGTGGTGGACCGCTGTGCTGACCGCGGGGCCGGGGTGGGTCATCTTCGGCGCCATCAAGCAGGTCGTGGGTCTGTTCCTGGCCGTCTACCTCATCATGAACTTCGCCGAGCAGGCCGGCGTCGCCAACGAGCCGGTGCATCAGTTCCTCGCGGTCTACGAGGAGTTCATGCCGCACTGGCTGGCGATGACCCTGGCGGTTATCCTCGTCGTGATCAGCCAGGTGAAGATCAACGTCACCAACGCGTACTCCGGGTCGTTGGCCTGGACCAACAGCTTCACCCGCGTCACCAAGACCTATCCGGGCCGCCTGGTGTTCCTGGTCTTCAACGTCACCATCGCCATCGTGCTGATGGAGGCCAACATGTTCAGCTTCCTCAACGAACTGCTGAACTTCTACGCGAACCTGGCGATCGCCTGGATCGTGACCGTCGCCTCCGACATCGCGATCAACAAGTACCTGCTCAAGATCTCCCCGAAGCAGCCCGAGTTCCGCCGAGGCATGCTCTTCAACTTCAATCCGGTCGGTTTCGTCTCGGTGATCGTCGCCGGGACGGTGTCGATCATGGTGTACTTCCACGTCTTCGGCGACACGATCCAGCCGTACTCGCCGCTCGTGGCGCTGGGCCTGGCGCTGGTCATCCCGCCGATCATCGCCCTCGCCACGCAGGGCCGTTACTACCTGCGGCGAACCGACGACGGCATCGACATCCCGATGTACGACGAGGACGGGAACCCGACCGACGTGAAGCTGATGTGCTGTGTGACCGGCATCGAGTTCGAGCGGCCGGACATGATCGCGTCCGCGGTACCCGGACCGAACGGCGAGAAGCAGTACATCAGTTCGCTGGCGCTCTCATGCGACAAGACCGGTGAGCACGTCCTGCCCCCGCAGCCGCCTCAGGCCTCGACGACGTAGGCGCTCAGCGCGGTCACGACGAGCTCGATGATCTTCGCGATCGCCGTGTCATCCGAGGTGCTCAGGTAGGTGAGGGTGATCGTGTTGGTGGTCGCGATGATCACCGGACTGAGGTTGGCCACGGGTTCGGTCCAGCGCACGCCGGCACGCTCGGCGGCGATCTCCAGACCGATCCCGGCCACCTCGTAGAGCTGCTCGTACATCTGTTTGCCGACGGCCTGCAGTTCCGAGTGGTTGTGCGCGTAGATCCCCAGGGAGATCGTCGCCTGCATCCGGCCCGGGTCGGCCTTGAGCAAGGTGTAGAAGGCGTCGAAATGCGCGCGGATGTTCTTGCGCATGGCTTCTGAGCCGCGGGCATCGGAGTCGGCCGCCATCGGCAGGATCGTCTCCAGCATCCGGCTGATGTCGGACGGGACGGCTGTCTCCATCACGGCACACAGCAGCGCCGTCCGGCTGTCGAAGGCGTAGTGGAAGCTCGCGAGGGGCATGTTCGCGTGGGCACAGATCCGGCGGGTGGTGGCACCTTCGACGCCGTGATCGGCGATCACCCGATACGCGGCCTCGATCAGCGCTGTCCGGCGCTGTTCCACAGACATTCGTGCCAACGCGGACTACCCCCCTGAGCGCGTGCGACCTGCACACACGCGGTGAACATGTTCGCAGAAGGATAACAGTGCGGTCCTGTCGCGAGGGGGCAGATGGCCCCACGAATGGGGACAGTGTCCGTAGGGTCGCCGACACGTGGCCCGGTGAACGGATCTGCGCGCTCGTATGCGGCTACCGGCATTAGTCTTGGACCGTGACCTCGTCGATCGACTCCAGCCGCGGCGGCCTCGCGCGTCGAGCGGCGTCGACGCTCACTTCGGCCGGCCGGTCGGCGACGGAATCGGCGACGACGACCCTCGCACGGCGCGGGGTGTCGACGGCACGTGCCCTGGGTGCCGGTGCCGCCGAGATCGCCGCGCACACCGCCGGATCCCCCAACCTTCGCGACGGCGCCTTCGGCAACCTCGATCACGGTGCGTCGCAGGTCGACGCAGACTTTCGCGTCGTCGTCGACATGGCTCGTCGGCCCGGCCGCCCTCGACGCCCGGTCCCGGTGTTGACGCCGGAGTTCGGCGACACCGTCGCTGACCTGCAGGCCACATGGTTGGGACACGCCTCGGTTCTCGTCGAGATCGACGGCATGCGGGTGCTCACCGACCCGGTGCTGAGCCGCCGATGTTCGCCATCCCAGGTCGTCGGGCCCGCTCGGATGCATCCGGCGCCGGTCACGGTCGCCCAGCTACCGCCGGTGGACGTGGTTCTGATCAGCCATGACCATTACGACCACCTCGACCTGGCGACCGTGGTCGAACTCGCGGTGGCCCAACCCGCCGCTCGTTTCGTCGCGCCGCTCGGAGTCGGCGCGCATCTCGCGGCGTGGGGTGTCACGCCGGATCGCATCGACTCGGCCGACTGGTGGGACTCGGTCACCGTGAACGGCGCGGACGGGCGTGCCGTGACCTTCACCTGCTGTCCTGCGCGGCACTTCTCGGGCCGTTCGTTGTCGCGCAACCTCACGCTGTGGGCTAGCTGGGTGGTTGCCGGTCCCGCACATCGGCTGTTCTTCTCCGGCGACACCGGCTTCTCGGAGCACTTCGCCGAGGTCGGCGATCGCCTCGGTCCGGTGGACGTGTCGCTGATGGCGGTCGGCGCCTACGACCGGGTGTGGCCCGACGTCCACGTCACGCCGGAGGAGGCGGTCGCGGTCCATCAGATGATCACCCGGGACCGCGAGTCGGTACTGCTCCCGATCCACTGGGGGACGTTCAATCTGGCCCGGCATCCGTGGGCGGAACCCATCACACGTCTGCTGCCCGCGGCCGCCGCAACCGAGACCGCTGTCGTGGTGCCCCCGCCCGGCGGCATGATCGACCTCACCGACCGGACCGGTCCCGGTCTCGCCCACCCCTTGTGGTGGGAGTCGTCGGCGTGACGCAGGTCTCCGCCGAACCGAACCCAGGACTCACATCGGCGCAGGTCGCCGCGCGGATCGCCGACGGTCATGTCAACACCCGCCCGGACCGGTCGGGCCGCAGTGTCTCCGACATCGTGCGCGCGAACGTCTTCACCCGCATCAACGCCATCCTCGGGGTGCTGTTTCTCATCGTCGCGAGCACGGGGTCGTTCATCAACGGCCTGTTCGGTCTGCTGATCGTGGCCAACAGCAGTGTCGGGATCGTCCAGGAGATCCGCGCCAAGAGGACCTTGGACAAGCTGGCCATCGTGGGTCAGGCCCGGCCGATCGTGCGCCGCGATGGGCAGTCCGCCGAACTCGACCCCGGCGATGTGGTGCTCGACGACATCATCGAGATCGGGCCGGGCGACCAGATCGTGGTCGACGGCGAGGTGGTGGAGGCGCTCGCGCTCGACGTCGACGAGTCACTGTTGACCGGGGAGGCCGACCCGGTGGACAAGACGCCGGGCTCCGCGATCCTGTCGGGAAGCTTCGTATCCGCCGGTTCCGGCGCGTACCGGGCCACACGGGTCGGTGCGGACGCCTACGCAGCACAGCTCGCCGCCGAGGCGTCGAAGTTCACGCTCGTCGCCTCGGAGCTGAGGTCGGGGATCGACCAGATCCTGCGGGTGATCACCTGGCTGCTGATCCCGGCCGGCGTACTGACGATCGTGAACCAGCTGTTCATCAGCGACACCGACCTCAGTGCCGCGCTGCTCGGCATGGTCGCCGCCCTGGTTCCGATGGTTCCCGAGGGGCTGGTGCTGATGACCTCCATCGCCTTCGCCGTCGGTGTGGTCCGGCTCGGCCAACGGCAGTGCCTGGTCAACGAGCTCCCCGCGATCGAGGGACTCGCCCGGGTGAACGTGGTCTGCGCGGACAAGACCGGCACCCTCACCGAGAACGGGATGCGTGTGGCGGAGGTCCGCGCACTCGAGGATGCCGAATCGGCATCGTCGGCGAGTCCGGCCGGTGGGGCAGACCGGGTGTTGGCGGCGATCGCGACGCACGATCCGCGTCCCAACGCGAGTATCCAGGCGCTGGCCGAGGCCTATCCGGCGGCGCCGGAGTGGACGATGACCGCGGTCGAGCCGTTCACGTCGGCGAAGAAGTGGAGCGGCATGTCGTTCCGCGATGCGGCGACGGGACGCGACATGGGGAACTGGCTGATCGGGGCGCCCGATGTGCTCCTCGATCCGGCGAGCCGACCGGCCTCGGCCGCCGAGGAACTCGGGGCCCGAGGTCTACGGGTGCTGCTGCTCGCGCACACCGACGTCGCCGTGGACACCGAGCCGCCCGCGGGCCGGGTCGCGCCGGGCGTCGTGGTTCCGGTGGCGTTGGTGGTTCTCGAACAGCGGGTGCGGCCCGACGCCGGCGAGACGCTCGCCTACTTCGCCGATCAAGGGGTCGACGTCAAGATCATCTCGGGCGACAACGCCGCGTCGGTGGGTGCGGTGGCCGCCTCGCTCGGGCTCGGCAGCCCCGAGACGTCCGTGGACGCGCGATCGTTGCCGACCGACGCCGCCGCACTCGCCGGCGTCGTCGAGGAGGGGGTGACGTTCGGCCGCGTTCGTCCCGATCAGAAACGGGCGATGGTCCACGCCCTGCAGTCGGCCGGCGACACGGTCGCGATGACCGGTGACGGGGTCAACGACGTACTGGCGCTGAAGGACGCCGACATCGGGGTGGCGATGGGATCCGGGAGTCCGGCAGCCCGATCGGTGGCACAGATCGTGTTGCTGGACAACAGGTTCGCCACCCTGCCGTATGTGGTCGCCGAGGGTCGCCGGGTGATCGGCAACATCGAACGGGTCGCCAACCTCTTCCTCACCAAGACCGTGTATGCGGTCCTGCTCGCCCTGTTCGTGGGCGTCGCGGGTGTGTGCGGCGAACTGTTCGGACTGGGGTCGATCAGTTATCCGTTCCAGCCGATCCACGTCACGATTTCGGCGTGGTTCACCATCGGGGTGCCGGCATTCGTGCTGTCGTTGGCGCCCAACACCGAACGCGCGCGGACGGGTTTCGTGCGGCGGGTGCTCGCGCAGGCCGTCCCGAACGGGATCATCGTCGGCCTTGCGACGTTCGTCACCTACATCATCGTCAATCCGGGCGGTACCGAGATGACGGTCGGTGCCAAGGAGACGATCGACTTCAGCCCGGCGCAGACCCAGGCGGCGACCGCAGCGCTGGTCACGTTGCTCGCGGTCGCGCTGTACGTTCTCGCTGTGGTGGCGCGGCCGTTCACCTGGTGGAAGGCCGTTCTGCTCGGCGCGTCGGTCGGTGCCTACGTCGTGATCTTCACCTGGCCGTGGACCCAGGAGTTGTTCCGACTCGACTCGTCGAATCTGCAGATGATCACGGTGGCGCTGACGTCCGCCGCGGTGGGCATCGCCGCAGTGGAGGCCGTCTCACGGGTGGCGCCCAGACTGCTCGCCGTTCGCGACGGGCGGAGTCCGGTGGCGTGAAACGGCACTAGACTCGAGGCCATGGATCTCAAGGGACTCGTGGACAAGGCAAAGACCGCGCTCCGGGGCAATCCGCACCTCATCGAAAAGGGCGGCGCGGCGATCGACAAGGCAACCAAGGGCAAGTACACCGGGCACGTGGACAAGGCTCAGGACGCGGTCAGGAAGGCCGTCGGCGCCGAAAACCAGGGCGCGCCACAGCCCGGCCAGACGCCCCAGAACCCGGCTGCACAGAACCCCACTCCGCAGGACCCGACTCCGCCGCAGGATCAGCCTCGCCAGAACCCGCCCCAGTAGATCTCGACTCGGTAGGGCGACTCGCGTCCGCCCGCGGGTGGCGCCGGTAGGCGGACACCGTCGGGTCCGAGGCGATCCACATCCGCCAGGCCACGTCGGCGGCCAGGCGAACCCCGACCCGCGGCCCGACGGCGACATCGGCGGGTGCCGGGTCGCGGGAATCGTCCAGGCAGACCGGTATGCCGTCGTCGAGGTCGCTGTCGAGGTCGGCCATGGTGATCCCGAGCGCCCGGGTCAGGTTGCCCGGCCCGCGGGCGAGCGCGGTGTCGTCGGTCACGTTGGGTCGTCGTCGGCGGGCCACAGCCAGGCCGTCGACGACCTCGCCGGCGCGGACCAGGACCGCGGCGCCCTGCTCGGAAGGCCCGGTGACCACGTTGGCGCAGAAGTGGCCATGGATGCGGTAGACGTAGAGGCGTCCGGGCGGCCCGTACATGATCTCCGACCGCGGCGTGCGGCGGTATCCGTGCGAGGCGGGATCGTCTCGACCCCCGTATGCCTCGACCTCGGTGATGCGTGCCACGACGCCGTGGCCGATGAGAAGTGTGCCCAGGAGGGCTCGGGCATTGGCGCTGACGCTAGGCTCACTGACCATGGCCAAGACGAGTGACTCCATCGACGTGGACTTGTCCGTCGAGGATACCTGGGCGGCCGCGTCGGATCTGTCGCGGTTCTCCGAGTGGCTCGTGCTGCACGACGGTTGGCGATCGGACCTGCCGGACCCCGCTGAGCTGGGCGAAGGCGTGAAGCTGACGTCGGTCGTCAAGGTGAAGGGCACGCGGGTCCGGTTCGACTGGCTGATCGAGAAGTACGAGCCGTTCGAGCAGGTCCGGTTGAAGGGCAACGGCAAGGGCGGTGTGAAGGCGAAGCTCGATCTCGGCATCGCCCCGACCGATGCCGGTTCGACGGTCACATTCACGGTCGATCTCGGCGGACTGCCGTTGATCGGTCCGGCCGGTAAGGCGGCGGCCATGGCGGTGTCGGGGGATCTGCGGAAGTCATTGTCGACGTTCCGCGAGGTTTTCGGCTGAACTGACGAGGGGGGACGGCGTTGGGGCGTCATAGTGCGGGAGACGATCTGCCGGAGCGGGATTCGCCGGGAGCGCAGCGAGCGGGCCGAGATGCGCCGGCGCAGGGAGCGCAGCGAGCGGGCCGAGATTCGCCCGCGCAGGCAGCGCAGCGACCTGCGTCGCGCAGTGGTCCCATCGACATGCCTGCGAGTGGTCCGATGCGGGCGGCTTCTGCCGGCAGGTCCGGTGACGACGGCTTCGGGTTCGAGCACCGGCGGGCGTCGTCCGGGCGTCGTGCGGGCTGGATCTGGGGGGTCGCGGCACTGATCGTGGTGGCCGCGTTGGTCACCGGGTTCGTGTTGTGGCGTACCGGTGCGGTCGGCTGCGGGGACCGCACGTCGGTGGCGGTCGCCTCGGACCCGGCGATGACCGGCGCCCTTCGTTCCGTCGCCCAGCAGGCGTCGGAGGACTCCTGCTTCGACTACCAGGTGTCCGGGGTGGCCGGTGCGGACGTTCCGGGGCAGCTGACCAGCGGCGCTGATGCTCCCGACCTGTGGGTGGCGGATTCGCAGATCCAGGCGCGGCGGGTGCTGACTCAGGTGCGACGTGACCTGACCATGGTGTCGCCGTCGATCGCGACGTCGCCGACGGTCGTGGTGGGCAAGGACGTTCCCGAGCTGACCAGCTGGGTGGACGTGATGAAGTTGCAGGATCTGCGGACCGGAAGCCCGATCGACACCAGTACGGGCGACGCGCCGATCGTCGGTGCGCTCGCAGAGGTGAACAGTGGGAACCTCGCCGAAGATGAATTGACGTCGGCGATGACGGTGCTGGCGGTGCAGCAGAACAACGCTCGTCTGGAGAACGACAGCGACGGCGCCCGTCTGGATCTGGCCAACACCAGCGACGTACCGGTTGTCACGACCGAGCAGCAGTATCTGCTGTACTCGCGGACGCACCCCGGAACCGAACTCGCGGCTTCGGTGCCGGCCGACGGCACCGTGATGCTCGACTATCCGATGGTCAACACGGGCAGCGCGGCAAATCAGGACGCCGCCGCCGAGGCGGGGCAGACCCTGCTCGACAAACTGTCGTCGGAGGAGGGCCGGGCAGCACTTGCGGAGTCGGGGTATCGGGCGCCGTCCGGAGAGCCGCTTCCCGGCGACGACGGCGTCGGCCAGGTGCAGATGCTGACGCTCGACGATCCGACGCAGGTCGACAAGGCGATCCGGCAGTGGCAGGTTCTCGGTGTGCCGATCCGGACGCTGGTCGTGCAGGACACCTCGGGGTCGATGGCCGCGCCGGCCGGGGACACCACCCGCGCCGGGCTCCTCATCGATGCGTCGATGGCCGGGCTCAAACTCTTCCCCAACAATGCCTCGATCGGCGGTTGGGCGTTCGGCATCGACAAGGGCGGTCCCGACCAGGACTGGAAGTGGATGTCGCCGATCCGTCGGCTCGACGCGAACGCGGCCGCGGGCGGAACTCATCGCGAACAGTTGGGGCGGGCGGTGCAGCGTGGCCTGGCGCCCTCGCAGCTCGGCGGCGGCACCGGCCTGTACGACACCACGCTGGCAGCTTTCCGAGAGGTGCAGAACACCTACGACCCGAACTACTCGAACTCGGTCATCATCATGACCGACGGCCAGAACGAGGACCCGAACAGCATTACGCTGGACCAGTTGCTGGCGGAGTTGCAGCGACTCGAGGACCCTGCGCGACCGGTGTTGATCCTCACCATCGGGATCTCCGAAGACGCCGACACCGATGCGCTGAAGCAGATCGCCGACGCGACACCCGGTGGCAGCACCTACGTCGCGGAGAACCCGGAGGACATTCAGAACGTGTTCGTCGACGCGATCCGGGCACGGGTGGCGGCGGCCGGGCGCTGATCTGTTCGGTGGCTGCGTGCATCGGTGGCTGCCTGTATCTGTGGCTGAACCCTCTCGGGTTGCTGTCCGTCACCTGAAGATCACCTGTCGATTCAGCGCCTCGGCTGGTCGTCCGATTCGCCCTATTGCAGAATCGGGGGCATGACCTTCAACGAAACCCTGCCTCGGGCCGCCGGCGTCGCCGCGGCACTGGCCGTCGTCGGACTCGTCGCCGGTGCCTGCGGATCAGACGATTCCACCGCGGCGGACACGACGGAGACAGCGTCGGAGGCGGCCGCCGCCGCATCGGGTGAGGAGGCCTCGGGCTCCGGCGACTATGCCGACGGCGAGTACTCGGCCAAGGGCAAGTACGTGTCGCCCGGCGGTCCCCAGGAGGTCGGGGTCACCGTCACGTTGGCGAACTCGGTGGTCACCGCGGTGTCGGTGGACACCAGCCAGACCCAGGGCACGTCGAAGGAATTCCAGGACAAGTTCGCCGGCGGCATCGATGAGATCGTGGTGGGCCAGAACATCGATGAACTCGACGTCGACAAGGTGTCCGGGTCGTCGTTGACCTCGGGTGGGTTCAACGACGCGATCGAACAGATCAAGTCCGAGGCCCAGGCCTGACCGATCCGGGTGTCGATGTTCGCGCATGACTGGTGCTTCGACGCGCTGGGCACGCGATGGGAGATCTCGACGGCGGAACCACTGCCGGGGGTGACGCGGCAGGCGGTGACCTCCGAGCTCGACCGCGTCGACCGCGTGTGGTCGCGGTTCCGGTCGGATTCGGTGGTCGCCGAGATCGCGCGGCGGGCTGATGTCTACCCGGTCGATCCGCCCGATCAGCCTCTCCTGGACTGGTATCGACGCCTGTACGAACTGACGTCCGGGGCGGTCTCGCCGATGGTGGGTCAGATCCTCGTCGACGCCGGCTACGACGCGTCCTACAGCCTCGTGCCGGAGGCGGTGATCGCATCGGCGCCGGCCTGGGAGGACGCCCTCGCCGAGCATCGCGGTGTGCTCGACGTCCGCGTGCCGACGGTGCTCGATGTGGGTGCCGCGGGCAAAGGATTCGCGGTGGACCGTGTGGCGGCCATCATCGGCGACGCGACGGACGCATTCGTGGTCGACGGCAGCGGCGACATGCGCGTCCGGACCGGGGGTCGTCCCCTGCGGATCGCCCTCGAGCACCCGGTGGATGCGACGAAGGCGATCGGGGTGATCGAACTCGACGAGGGTGCGATCTGTGCGTCGGCCGCCAACCGCCGGATGTGGGCGGACTGGCATCACATCGTGGACCCGCACACCGCGTCGCCGGCACGGGAAGTGCTCGCCACCTGGGTCGTTGCGCCCGAGGCGATGATCGCCGACGGTCTCGCGACCGCTCTGTTCTTCACGCCGGCCTCGATGTTGCGCTCCGCGTTCGACTTTCACCCTGCCGGTTTTCATCATGTGACCATCCGCCGAAACGGGAGCGTGGAGCACACGGACATCCCCGGATTGGAGTTGTATCTGTGACGAGGCTGATCCCGACCTGGCTGACCGCCCATCGTGCCGTGCTCCTGGCGCTGGTCGCATTGGCCGCGGTCGCTTTCGTGGTGGCCGGGACAAACGACGAATTCGCCTACAGCGCAGGAGAGTTGGCGCTGTCGCTGCTCATCGCGGTCACGGTGAGCGGCGCGGTCACCTATGGTTGTGCGGCGATCGTGCGGGTCCCTCCGGGGTCGGATTCCTGGTTGATCACCGCGCTCATCCTGTTCTTCATCCTTCCGGGGGTGGCCGATACCGGTGCCGCGGCAACGGTCGCCGTCGGAGCGGCGGCGGCAGCCTTGTCGAAGTATGTGCTGGCCTGGCGGCGTCGGCTGGTGGTGAATCCGGCTGTGGCGGGAGCCGTCGTCGTGTACGGGCTGGCGTACGGCGACGTGGGAAGCATCGGCTACCCGATCTGGTGGGTCGCCGCCGAACCCCTTGCGGTCCCGATGGTCGTGATCGGAATGCTGTTGGTCACGGTGCTGCGCGAATGGCGGTTGGTCGCGGTGTTCCTGGCGGCGTCCTTGGCGACGATCGGGGTGCTGGAGATCACCGAAGGCGGTCAGTCGCTGCAGTTCTGGGCGGTCTCGAGTCCGACCTTCTTCGTCGCCGCCATCATGTTGCCCGAGCCGTTGACATCGCCGACGACACGGCTGCATCGGGCGATCTACGGCGCCCTGGTCGGGGTCCTGATGTACTGGCAGGTGTCGATCCATCTGACCGACGCATTCACCATCGAGTTCGTTCCGGAGGTCGCGCTGCTCGTCGGGGCGCTCTACGCGTTCGGAGTCCGGCTGGCGACCCGGAATCCGGCTGCGGGACGGCTACCGCTCGCCCTCGCCACGCAGCCGGGCGCACCCGACGCACGGGCACAACCCATCGCCGCCAACACCTTCGAACTCGAGCTGCACTCACCGGCCGCCGTGACGTTCCGGCCGGGGCAGTGGGCCATGCTGAGTGCCCCCGAGTGGTCGCGCCCGGTGTGGCGGAGCTCGCGCCGTGTGTTCTCCTACGCCGAATCCCCCGGCACCGCGCCGATCCGCTTCGCGTTCACCTCGTCCGGTGAGGGCTCGCACTTCAAGCGGTCGCTCATCACGGGCGAGACACGGCGCGTCCACCTGGATTCGTCGGGCGGGGACTTCACCTTGCCGCGCGGGCGGGACACACCTGTCGTCCTGCTCGCATCGGGGATCGGCATCACGCCGTTCCGGTCCATGCTCGGCGCCGCTCTCGCCGACGGCACCGACCTGCGCCGGTTCACGGTGATCAGTGTCGTCCGTGCGGCCGACCGCGTGGTCTACGACGACGTCCTGCGCGCGGCACGCGAAGCGGGTGCGACCGTCCGCGTCGTCGAATCAGTCGACAACGCAAACGGTTTCGATGAGACATCGCTTCACGAGGTGCTCGATGGGGACGTCGACGATGCCGCGCACTACTACGTCTCGGGCAACCCCGCCTTCGTGCGGGCCACGGCATCGGCGATCCGGCAGCTCGACCCGAGCGCGCGGTGGCAGTTCTGGCGGGTGCACACCGACGCGTTCCTCGGATACTGAGGGCAGCTGCGGGACACTAAGACATCGCCGCCACACGTCGCAGCACGGCCAGAGCGTGTTCGATGGCCGGCGACGGTTCGGCGGCCAGTCGCGCGACAGCGAGGTCGACGGTGGGGGCGCCCGGCGCCAACGGCAGATACCGCACGCCGGCCACCCCGAGAGCGGACGTCGGTTCCGGGACCACGGCGACGCCGAGTCCGGCCGCGACGAGGGTCACCAGTGTCGAGGTCTCGGTGACCTCGTGGCGGATCTGCGGGACGAAGCCGGCGGCCGAACACATCGCCGCGACGATGCCGTTCATCACCGACCGCCCGAGTCCCGCGTGCACGATGAACTCGGCGTCGCGGAGGGTCTCGAGGCGCACCGCACTCGCGTCGCCGCGCGGATCGCCTTCCGGCAGTGCGACGAACAAGCGATCACGGCGGACCGTCTCGACGACGATCTCGGACCCGCCGACCGGTGGGCGCAGCAACGCCAGATCGATCTCGCCGGACGTCAACGCCGACAACTGCGCGGGTGCCAGCATCTCGCCGCGCACACTGACGTCGAGGTCGGGTAGTTCGTCCCGCAGAGCGCGGACAATGCGGGGGAGCAGCGAATAGGTCGCGGAACCGACGCACCCGATCGCGAGTCTGCCCTGACGACCCTCCGCGATCCGCTGGGCCTGTAGCCCGGCGACGTCGACGGCGTCGAGGATGGCCTCCACACGTTCGAGATAGGCCGTGCCCGCCGGCGTGAGCTCCACCTTTCGGGTCGAGCGCACCAGCAGCGTGACCCCGAGTTCTTCCTCGAGTTGTCGGATCTGCTGCGAGAGCGGGGGCTGGGCGATGTGCAGGCGCTCGGCGGCCCGACCGAAGTGCAGTTCTTCGGCGACGGCGCGAAAGTACCGAAGGTGACGCAACTCCATGATTGAGACTCTACGCATATCACTGATGGCCAAATGGATACTTCTCAATATCGCTGGGTGTTCCTAGGCTGGTTCCATGAGTTCTGGAACCGACGTCGTCATCTGCTCACCTCTGCGTACGCCGGTCGGACGTATGGGAGGCGCCCTGGCCGCCCTGTCGGTCACCGACCTGGCCACCGGGTTGCTGCGCGAACTGACGACACGGACCGGCCTCGGCGAGGGCGACATAGATGACGTGATCCTCGGACAGGGCTACGCGGGCGGCGAGTCGCCCGCCATCGGACGGATCGCGGCGCTCGATGCGGGCCTCGGGGTCGGTGTACCCGGCATGCAGGTCGATCGCCGGTGCGGCTCCGGGCTGCAGGCCGTCCTCAACGCCGCGTCGCAGGTCGCCACCGGCGGTGCCCGCGTGGTGATCGCCGGTGGTGCCGAGTCGATGTCCAACGTCGAGCACTACGCGCTCGGCCTGCGGACCGGAGTGCGGCAGGGCGGGATCGAACTGATGGACCGCCTCGACCGTGGCCGCCTGACGGCCGGCGGTGACAGCCACCCCGTGCCCGGCGGCATGATCGAGACGGCGGAGAACCTTCGCGCGCGCTATGGGATCAGCCGCGACGAGCAGGACGCGTTCGCCGTCCGGTCGCACCAGCGGGCGATCGCCGCCCACGATGCCGGCCGATTCGCCGATGAGCTCGTCCCGGTGACCGTGCCCGGAAAACGGTGCAAACCCGATGTCGTCGTCGACCGGGACGAGCACCCGCGTGCCGACGTGTCGGCGGAATCCCTTGCCAAGCTGCGGGCGATCCGGGCGAAGCTCGACCCTCAATCCACCGTCACCGCCGGCAACGCATCCGGCCAGAACGACGGCGCGGCGATGTGTGTGGTCACCACCCGTGACGAAGCGGTTCGCCGCGGACTCGATCCGCTGCTCACGCTGCGGTCGTGGGCGGTCACCGGATGCGAACCGGAGATCATGGGCATCGGGCCGGTCAGTGCGACCGCGGCCGCGCTCGAGCGGGCCGGACTGACGCTCGACGAGATCGACCTGATCGAGCTCAACGAGGCGTTCGCGGCGCAGGTGCTCGCGGTGCTCGCGGAATGGAAGCTCGACGCCGACGATGATCGCCTGAACCCCAACGGGTCCGGAATCTCACTCGGTCATCCGATCGGAGCGACCGGGGCACGGATTCTCGCCACCGCGGCCCACGAGGCTCGGCGGCGCGACGCCCGCCACGTGCTGGAAACCATGTGCATCGGCGGCGGCCAGGGACTCGCGGCGGTGTTCGAGGTGGTCCGATGACCGCGGTGCATGTCGAGGCGGTTGTCACCGGCAAGGCCGACGGACCCGTTGTGGTGCTGTCGAATTCGTTGGGCTCCACCTACCGGATGTGGGATGCGCAGCTGCCGGTACTGGAGGAACGATTCCGTGTCGTCCGCTACAACACCCGAGGCCATGGCGGCTCGCCGGTTCCGCAGGGACCCTACACAATCGACGACCTCGCCGACGACGTCACGGCGCTGATGGATCGACTCGGCGTGGAACGAGCCCACCTCGTCGGGCTCTCCCTGGGCGGGATGACGGCGATGCGGATGGCGATCCGCAATCCGGAGCGGGTGGACAGGCTCGCGCTGCTGTGCACCGGTGCGCAGCTCACTCCGTCATCTGGATGGACCGACCGCGCCGCCACCGTGCGCGAGCAGGGTACCGGCGCCGTCGCCGAAGCCGTTGTGCAGCGGTGGTTCACCGAGCCCTATCGGACCGAGAGCCCGGAAACCCGCCGCCACCACGAAGGCATGGTCGCTGCGACGCCTGCAGAAGGGTACGCCGGTTGCTGCGAGGCCATCGCGGTGATGGACCAGCGGGAGGGGCTGCCCGCGATCACCGCGCCGACGCTGGCGATCGCCGGCGCCGACGATCCGGCCACCCCGCCACCCAAGCTGGCGGAGATCGCCGACGCCGTCAAAGACGGTCGCCTGCTGGTGGTCCCGCACTCCGCGCACCTGGCCAACGCCGAACAACCCGACATCATCACCCCTGCACTGATCGAACACCTGGAGCAGTCATGAGCATCGACAAATTGGCCGACTCGGCCGCCGACGCCGTCGCCGACATTCCGGACGGCTCCAGCCTCGCCGTCGGCGGGTTCGGTCTCGCCGGCATCCCGTGGTTCCTGATCGAGGCGCTGCTCGACCAGGGCGCCGGACACCTCACCATCGTGTCCAACAACTGCGGTGTCGACGGTGCCGGCCTCGGATTGTTGTTGGAGGCCCGCAAGATCGACAAGGTGATCGCCTCCTACATCGGCGAGAACAAGGAGTTCGGTCGGCAGTTCCTCGCCGGGGAGGTGACCGTGGAACTGACCCCGCAGGGCACCCTCGCCGAGCGGATGCGGGCCGGTGGCAGTGGGATCGGGGCCTTCTACACCCCGACCGGCGTCGGCACGCTGGTCGCCGACGGCGGGCTGCCGTGGCGCTACAACCCCGACGGCAGCGTGGCGATGTCGTCGCCGCCCAAGGAGGTCCGTACCTTCAACGGGCAGGACATGGTCCTCGAAGAGGCCATCGTCACCGACTATGCACTGATCCGGGCCGCCGTCGTCGACAAGGCCGGAAACTGCAAGTTCCACGCCGCGGCCCGCAACTTCAACCCGCCCGCCGCGATGTCCGGGCGTACCACCATCGTCGAGGCGGAGAAGGTCGTCGACGTCGGTGAACTCGCGCCCGAGGACATCCATCTGCCGGGCATCTTCGTCAAGCGGATCGTCGAGCTCACGCCGGAACAGGCTTCCCGCAAGGAGATCGAACAGCGCACCACCCGTCCGCGGCCCGACCACGCCGAGCCGGCCCACACGTAGGAGAACGACACCATGACCTGGACTCGTACCGAGATGGCCGCGCGGGCGGCAAAGGAACTGCGCCGCGGCGACTATGTGAACCTCGGCATCGGCCTGCCCACACTGATCCCCGACCACCTGCCCGACGACTCCGGCATCACGCTTCACGCCGAGAACGGTATCCTCGGCGTGGGGCCCTATCCCTACGAGGATCAGGTGGACCCGGACCTCATCAACGCCGGTAAGCAGACGGTGACGGTGCTGCCGGGAGCGTCGTTCTTCGATTCCGCAACGAGTTTCGCGATGATCCGTGGCGGTCATGTCGACGTCGCCGTTCTCGGCGGTATGCAGGTGGCCGGCAACGGGGACCTCGCCAATTGGATGGTGCCCGGCGCCATGGTCAAGGGCATCGGCGGAGCCATGGACCTCGTCAACGGCGCCGAGCAGGTGATCGTCCTGATGGAGCACTCGACCAAGAAGGGCGACCCCAAACTGGTTGCCCAATGCTCGCTTCCGCTGACCGGACGCTCAGTCGTCAGCCGGGTCATCACCGACCTCGGTGTGTTCGATGTCAATGGAACAGGTTTCGACGTGGTGGAACTCGCCTCCGGCGTCGACTTCGCGACCGCCGAGGCGAGAACCGGTGCACCACTGGTGGATCGCCGCACCCTTGCGCTGGTCGAGTAGTCGCTTCATTTCGTTGGTCGAGTAGCCCGAGGCGCTAGCCGAGTCCCCACCCGTTGGTCGAGTAGTTGACGAGCGGCAGCCCCACCCGCTGGTCGAGTAGCCCGAGGCGCTAGCCGAGGGCGTATCGAGACCCCCGGACCCTGTGGATGTTCTTCTCGCTGGTCGAGTAGTCGATGACCGGCAGCCTCAACCGTTGGTCGAGTAGTTGACGAGCGGCAGCGAGGAGACGTATCGAGACCTCGCATCCGTCACTCGCGTCGCTGTTTCCGCGCCAGCCGAGGCAAGTCGTCGAACCTCCCCTCTATCAGCGCGAGCCGCTTTGCGCGCGACCACCCCTGAATCCGCTTCTCCAGGGCGTACGCCTCGCCGACCGATTCACATTCACGGTGGTAGACGAGCTGGACCGGTAGCCGTCGGCGGGTGTACGCGGCCCCACGACCGGAGTTGTGTTGGTCGAGGCGCAGATTCAGGTCCCGTGCGCTGCCGACGTAGAAGCTGCCGTCGGCGCATTCGAGGATGTAGACGTGAGCGCTCATGGGTCGATCATCGCGCACGATTGGGTGGGGTGGCCGGAACCATCCACAGGCTCCGAGGTCTCGATACGCCTCCTCGCTGTCGCTCGTCGGCTACTCGACCAGCGAGGGGGGCGTCGGCTACTCGACCAGCGAGGGGGTCGCTGTGGCTGGTTTGGTTGCTCGACCGGCGTGGGTCTCGATACGCCCTCGGCTAGCGCCTCGGGCTACTCGACCAGCGGGGAAGGGCGTTCGTCGGCTACTCGACCAGCGGGGAAGGGCGTTCGTCGGCTACTCGACCAGCGGGGAAGGGGCGTTCGTCGGCTACTCGACGAGCGGGGAAGGGTGCTCGACAGGGGACGGGGATCAGCGACGGGCGGCGGCGAGTTCGGCCCGGGAACGTAGACCGAGCTTCGCGTAGATGCGAGTCAGGTGATATTGCACGGTCTTCGGTGAGATGTAGAGTTCGGCCGCGACCTCGCGGTTGGACATTCCGCGTGCCACCAGCGCGGTGACCGCCTCTTCCTGCGGCGTCAGTTCCACGTCGCCACGGTCCCCGCGGCTCGCATTCAGCCCTCCCGCCTTCAGTTCTCGTTCGCAACGCTCCACGTACGTCGTCGCGCCCAGGGACAGGTAGATCTCGCGCGCGGTTCCGATGATCGCGTCGGCCGCGCGGCGCTTCCCGGCGCGGCGCAGCGTCTGACCGTAGGCGAAGTTCACCCGCGCCCGGTCGTAGCGCAGCGGCAGACCATCGAGTAACTCCAGTGCCTCCTCGAAGGTCCTCCGGGCCTGGTGGATATCGCCGGTCGCACCGAGGTGACGCCCTCGGGCATACTTCAATCGTGCGCTCGCCGAACGGTGTCCACGTTCTGCGACGAGCTTCTCGTACGGCGTCAGCAGAGCGTCGGCCGCGTCGAGTTGCCCGCCGACGACGAGCGCGTTCGCGAGCACATCGACCCATGGCCACCAGCCCGGTTCACGGAGACCGGGCACGTCGTCGGCCATCCGCATCAACGGCTCCAGCGTGCGCCGCACCTTCTCGTAATCCGCTGCGGCCTCGGCGATCTGCGCCCGCGCGAGAAGTTCGGGGATGCGCATGATCTCGTAGTCACCCGCATGCGTGGCCGCCGACTGCACGCTGCGTTCGGCCTCCGGCCACTCACCCCGCAACGAGTGGATCGAGGCGGCAGTCCAGTTCAACAGTGGCCCGGCCAACTCGATTCCGCTCGACCGTGCCAGGGCACGGCCTTGTTCGACGTTACGCAGGGCGGCGTCCCAGTCGCCCATCGAGAACTCGGTGCGGGCCAGCCACGCCAACGCCCACAACGTGATCCGGGTGGAGCCGCCGAGGTTGGCCATCGACACCGCGGTCTCGAGGTTGCTCCGCGCAGCTCCCACATCGTCGAGACCCAACTGCAGCCAGCCCCGACCCATCGTGGCGCGTTGCGCTTGTGCCCCGAAGCGAATCCGTTCGGTGAGCACCGCATACTCCGCGTTGGCTTCGACCGGCCGACCCGACCACGCGAGTCCGAGACCGCGGATGACGGCGGCCTCCACTCCCGCCGGGGACTGGCTGCCGGCCATCTCGATCGCCCGGTCGGCCCACTCCACGAGTTCGGACCCCTGACATCGCACCAGGTTGTGCAGAACGTAGCGCTGTGCGATGAGGGCCGCGATGTCGGGTTCGCGGTCGAAGTTGACGATGTCCCATGCCCGGTCCAGTCGGACCCGGGCTTCGGCCGACCGTCCGCGCAGAATTGCGAGGTAGGCCAGAGTGGCATTGCGCAAAGGGGTTTCGCGCAGGCTCTCGACGAGGGGGACCAAGGCGCCGGCACCGACGCAGTCACCGGCGGCGAGCAACGCGTCGACGGCGAGAGTGACACGGGTGTCGCGCAGGACCGGTTGCGAGGTGAGTCGCCCGGCCTGGCGAAACAGTCCGGCGGCGTCGGCCCATGCGCCGTCGGCGCCCCGGCGCCGCGCCAGTTCGTCGAGCGCATCGGCGAGCTCGGGATCGGCGGTCGGGGTCGCGGCGACCCGATGGTGCATACTGCGCGCCGGATCCGCGACGAGTTCGGCGGCCCGACGATGGGCGTCGCCCACCGCCTCCATGCCCATGGCCTCGAGCACCGCGGACCGGACCAGCGGATTCACAAGTCGCGGATGGGCATCGGCGGGTGTGAGAGCGGCCTCGATCGTGGCCAGACCGCTCTCCCGTGCCTCGTCGATGGCCGCCAGTGGATTGTCGATGCCGGCCAGCGTGACGGCCGTGGACAGCGGTTCGTCGTCCTCCAGGATGACCAGCGCCTGCAGGAGGGCACGTGTCTGCGACGAGCACTTCTCGAGTCGGGCGCGAACATCGTCGATCACATACGACGGTGCCGGGAGAGTGGTGTCACCGCGCGACCACACCCCGCTGGGCAGTTCGTCGAGCAGCGCGATGACGTCGCGCGGGTTTCCGCGGGTGTGGCGGGTCAGGCGGTCCACCACGCCCGGATGCATGACGATCCCGCGGCTCGCGGCGATCTCGGCGACAGCGTCGACCCCGATTCCGTCGAGCCTCAACTCGTCGACGACGAGCCCGCGCAGCCCCCGCACCGGCAAGGACATCGACAACACCACGAGCGTCCGGCTGCGATGTTCACGCGTGACGGTCAGAAGTGTGTGCAGCGACTCGGGGTCGATGTGCTCTGCGTCGTCGATCGCCACGAGGGTCGGTCCCTCGGCGTCGGCGAGCAGGCCGGACAGCGCTGCCGCCCCACCTTCGGACTGGATGAGCTGGCGCAGGACGGCCTCTGGCGTGGAGTGGTCCCAGTTCGTCGCCTGCGCCCACAACGCACGGCCGGTATCGACCGAATCAGCGTGCAGCCGAACGAGATGGGCGAGCAGCGTGGACTTGCCGACACCGGATTCTCCGCTGACGACCACGAACTCGGTACCGGCGACGGTCCGGACGCGAGTACCGATGGTCTCGATCTCCCGCTCTCGTCCGACGCAGGTGGCAACGACCATCATCGACTCATCCTAGTGTCCCGCACCGGAAATTCGTTGATGATTTCGACGTCCAGGCGGCGCCTCGCTTCGTTGGCGTCGTCGCAGGTACATCCAGTACCTGCTCCTCCGCCGCCTCGCGATGCATCCACCTGGACCG
>NZ_JAZDUE010000023.1:0-76835 GCF_036350515.1 Gordonia prachuapensis
CCGGGGGCCCCCCCGACCCCCGTCACGCGCCGGTGCCGACCGCCTCGGCCAGAGACGCATACCCTCCGGCGCGTAGCCGATCGGCGATACCCTCGTGGATCTCCTTGGCCCACAACGGACCTTTGTAGATGAACGCGGTATAGCCCTGCAGCAGGTCGGCGCCGGCCCGGATTCGTTCCCACGCCTGATCAGCGTTCTCGATCCCACCGGAGCTGACCAGCGCCACCTGCCCGCCGACGCGGCCGTACAGGCGCCGCAACACGGCGAGCGAGCGATCGGCCAGCGGCGGTCCGGACAGTCCACCTGCCCCGAGCGCGGCGACCTCGTCGGATGGGGTGTGCAGGCCGTCGCGACCGATGGTCGTGTTGGTGGCGACGATGCCCGCAAGCCCCAGTTCCACCGCGAGGTCGGCGACGGCATCGATGTCCTCGTCGGCGAGATCGGGCGCGATCTTGACGAGCACCGGAACGGTGACCTCATCGAGCACGGCCTGCAGGATAGGCCGGAGCGCGTCCACCGCCTGCAGGTCGCGCAGACCCGGTGTGTTGGGCGAACTGACGTTGACGACGACGAAGTCGGCCAACGGGCCCAACGTGCGCGCGCTGAAGCGGTAATCGTCGACGGCGTCGTCCACCGCGACGGCCTTGGTCTTGCCGATGTTGGCGCCGATCGGGATCCGCACCGGGCCGGGCCTCGTGGCGGCGAGGTTGGTCGCGGCCTGGGTGGCGCCGGGGTTGTTGAACCCCATCCGATTGACGAGGGCGTGATCGGCGGGCAGCCGGAACAGCCGCGGGGCCGGATTGCCCGGCTGCGATTGACCGGTGATGGTGCCGATCTCTGCGTAGCCGAAACCCAGTTGGCCCCAGGCGTTCACCGCTGATGCGGACTTGTCGAACCCGGCGGCCAGGCCGAGTGGGGCCGGGAAGTCGACGCCGAACAGTCGTTGATGTAGCAGCGGGTCGTGCGAGGTGAGGAGCTTCGCCGCCAGGTGACGCAGACCCGGGGTACGGCCGGTGAATCCGATCAGACCGTGCGCAAGGCCGTGCACCCGTTCCGGCGACAGCAGGAACATCGCCCGCAGCAGCAGCGGGTACAGCGCCCGATTGAGTTGTCTCAGCATGCCGTCGCATCCGTGTCGGGATATCCGGCTCGGTCGAAGGAGGCCCGGGTGGGCGCACCTCGGTCGGCGGCCTGTGCGTCGCGCGACCGCGGCGGCTTCCGACGGCGGAGCAGCACCTTGCGGGTTCCGTCGGAGTAGCGGCGGACCCGTTTGAGTTCCCAACCGCCGAACTCGGCCTCGATGGACAGCCGCATCGACGCGGTCACCCGGGTGACGTCCGGCGGCAACGTGAGCAGCACACACTCGTGGTCGTCGGTGGTCACCTCCCACCCGCGGGGATGACGCGACCCGACCTTCGCCTCACGCGACATGGTCACCCACCCGAGCCGATGACCTGGAGTCCGCCGCGCTCGGACAGCACGTACAGCGTGCCGGATGCGTCGTCGACCGCGATGCTGTCCGGCTGGGCCACCGTCGGGAGCCGTCGCTTCTCCACGGGCTCGCCACCGGACAGGTCATAGGCCACCACCTCGTTGTTCGCCGTCGTCGACACCCACATCAGGTTGCGTTCGTCGTCGTAGTCTACGGCGTACGGGCCGCCCGGTACCGGATAGCGGAACCGCATGACCAGCGGAGATCCGAAGAACCCGATGATCTCGTCGTCCCGGGTGTTCGCGACGAGGACCCGGCCGAAGCGATCGACGGCCGCGTTGGTGGCGCCGTTGCCGGCGCGCAATGCCGGGCCCAGGTCGCCGTCGGACACGGTGACGGGGGTGACCGATGACTGAGCACGATCGAGAACCACCACCTGCTCCTCCGGCAAATCCGCGTCCGGCGGCGACACCGTGATGTCGTCGACGCGGACGAACCCGTCGATCACCTGCCTAGGCACGAGTTGGTCGTCGAAGACCAGTACGCGCCCGTCCGCGGTACCCACCAGGACGTCGCCGGATGCGGTTCGGGCCAGTGCGGTCGGGTCGTCGACATCCAGCTCGGCCGACTCGACGGTGCCGTCGCGGGCGATCCGGGCGACGGATCCCGGCCCGACCCCGATGAATCCACCGTCGTCGGCGGGAACGACCTCGGTGAGCTCGGGCGTGGGTGACACCTGCGGTTCGGCGCCGGGATCGGCGGTCGTATACCGCAGTACGCGGGTCCCGGCCGCGTCGAGCACCGCGACGGTGTCATCGCCGACGGCCATCGCTCGACTCTCGGGAGCGGTCGGCACCACGAGGCCCGCCGGCCGCGCGGCCGGTCCGGGCGGTGCGGCAGGCGCGGTTGCCGGTGTGACAGTGGGCACATCGGGTGTGGTGGAGTCGTCCGACGACCCGCATGCAGCGAGCACTGCCGTCGCGGCGAGGACACCTGCCATCGCGACCACGGCCCGAGGTCGATGCACCTGCAGCGATGTTCCGATGGGGCGCTTCGGTCTCGGCACGGGCATGCCACCATCTTGCGACACCCTCACCGACGCAGCCGACGGGGGTGGCCGGTCGGGGAGAGCCGGAATTGTCCGCGACACCGGCGGGTGCCGCGCTCTCGTCACCCGGTGCGGGCCGCCGGTTCCCGTAGCATCTGCGGCCGTGAGCGACACCATGACGTGGACCCAGTCGATCGTCCTCGGCGCACTGCAGGGCGTGACCGAGTTCCTGCCGATCTCGTCGTCCGGTCATCTGCGCATCGCGTCGGAGCTGATGTTCGGAGAGGACGCGGGTGCGTCGTTCACCGCGGTCAGCCAGCTCGGCACCGAGGCAGCCGTACTCGTGTACTTCGCGCGCGACATCGCCCGGATCGTCATGGCGTGGTTTCGTGGCCTGCGCAATCGGGACGAGCGCGGACTCGACTACCGCATCGGGTGGTATGTGATCTTCGCGACGATCCCGATCGGGCTCCTGGGTTTCCTGTTCAAGGACGAGATCCGCACCGTCGGCCGCAACCTCTGGCTGGTGGCGATCATGCTGATCGTGTTCGCCGGGGTGTTCTGGCTGGCCGAGCGGTACGCGCCCCAACAGCGGTCCATGCAGGAACTGACGTTGCGGGACGGTGTGCTGATGGGTTTGGCGCAGTGTCTGGCGTTGATCCCCGGTGTGTCGCGCTCCGGAGCGACCGCCAGCGCAGGCCTCTTCCTGGGCCTCGAGCGTGAGGCTGCGTTCCGCTTCTCGTTCCTGCTGGCGATCCCCGCGGTCACCGCTTCCGGCCTGTTCAGCCTGCCCGACGCCTTCGACCCGAGCGGCGAAGGCATGCAGGCAACCGGGCCTCAGCTCCTGGTCGCGACGCTGGTCGCGTTCGTGATCGGCTACGCCTCCATCGCCTGGCTGCTCCGGTTCGTCAGTGATCACTCGATGAACTGGTTCGGCGCCTACCGAGTGATTCTGGGCCTCACCGTGATCGGACTGCTGTCGGCGGGTGTGATCAGCGCGACGTGACGCGGCGGCACCGTGCCTGTCGATCACGGCGCCTATGGTTGAGACATGACCGTGATACTGGTGCGACACGGGCGTTCGACGGCCAACACCTCGGGTGTTCTCGCCGGCAGAACCCCCGGCGTCTCCCTCGACGAGAAGGGGCGGGAACAGGCCGACGCCCTCGTCGACCGGCTCGGCGTGTGCATCTCCGACATCGCCGCAGTGGCCCGATCGCCGCTGCAGCGATGTGCCCAGACGGTGGCGCCGCTGCTGGCGACGTTGGGCTCCGACCCGCAGCGTGATGTCCCGGAGTTGGTCGTCGATGATCTCGCCGAGGTCGATTACGGTTCGTGGACGAATCGGCCGCTGAAGGAACTGGTGACGGAGCCGCTGTGGAAGACCGTGCAGCAACAGCCATCGGCCGCGGTGTTCCCGGACGGGGAGGGACTGGCCGGAGTCCAGGCGCGGGCGGTGGCCGCGGTACGTGAGCTCGATCGGCGTTACGGTGGTGACGACGGCAGTGGTGTGTGGATCGCATGCTCGCACGGGGACGTCATCAAGGCGGTGATCGCCGACGCCATGGGAATGCACCTGGACTCGTTCCAGCGCATCGTCGTCGAACCCGCCTCGCTCAGCGTCATCCGGTACAGCGCGACGCGGCCGTACGTGCACACCGTCAACTCGACCGCGGTGTTGTCGGTGCCGCCACCGCCGCGATCCGAAGACGGGGCCGCCGTCGACAGGTCCGCGGCCGCAGCCGCCGGCGACGATGCCGTGGTCGGCGGTTCGACCGGGCTCGACGGCCGCGATCGAGGCGCCAACGCTGCCGTGACCCCGCTGGCGCGCGGATAATGGACGAGACGTTCAAGGAGGTGTGATGTCCCGCGCGATTCACGTGTTCCGGAGTCCGGACCGGTTCGTCGCCGGCACGATCGGTCAGCCGGGGGACCGGACGTTCTACCTCCAGGCCGTACACGAGACCCGGATCATCAGTGTGCTGCTGGAGAAGCAACAGGTCGCGATCCTCGCCGATCGGATCGGTGCGCTGCTCGACGAGATCCACCGCCGTTTCGGGACGCCGATACCGCCCGAGGCGGAACGGGTCGGTGACCTCAGCCCGCTGGTGATGCCGGTGGACGCCGAGTTCCGGGTCGGCACGATGGGACTCGGCTGGGATGCCGAGTCCGAGGCCGTGGTGGTGGAACTGCTGGCCGTCACCGAGGGCGAGTTCGACGAGAGCGTCGTCCTCGACGACACCGACGAGGGCCCGGATGCGGTTCGGGTGTTCCTGAGCACCGAAGCGGCGCGCGAGTTCGCGGCCCGATCCTCGCGGGTCATCTCCGCGGGCCGGCAGCCGTGTCCGCTGTGCCACGAGCCGCTCGATCCCGACGGTCACCTGTGCGTGCGGACCAACGGCTACAAGAGGGACGCGGAGCTGTCCAAGTCGTTGGACTTCGTCGACCCCGAGGTGTTCCGCAACCTGTCCATGCAGGACGAGACCGACTACCTCGAGTCGGATCCCGACGACGACACCGACCCCGGGTCGGCCCCGCAGGAGTGATGTGACCGTCGGCGAACCGTCCATCCCGGACACCGGCGCGGCGCGCGACCCCGCGCCCGTGCCCTCGGGCGAGGTCCCGGCGGCCGGCGTCGATCCGCTCCGCGACGGCGAACTGGTCATCCTGGGACGCATCCCGTCGGCGAGCAACGCCACCCTCGTCTGCGATGCCGTGCTCGACGGCGCCGAAGTCCGATGCGTGTACAAGCCGGAACGCGGCGAGGTCCCGCTGTGGGATTTCCCGGACGGCACCCTCGCCGGCCGCGAGGTGGCCTCGTATCTGATATCCGAGGCGCTGGGGTGGTCGGTGATCCCGACGACGGTGCACCGCGACGGCCCCCTCGGGCGCGGCATGGTGCAGCGCTGGGTGTCGACAGCCGAGAACGACGAGCCATCGGCACGTCACGACGCCGTCACCGAGTTGCCCACCCCGAAGGTGGACCTCGTGGATCTGTGCCCGGCCGACACCGTGCCGGTCGGCTACCGCGCGATCCTGAAGGCGCTGGACGCCTTCGGCGAACCGGTCGTACTGGTGCACGCCGACGACCCACGGTTGCAGCGGATGGCCGTTCTCGATGTCGTGCTGAACAACGCAGACCGCAAGGGTGGCCATGTGCTCGAAGCTCTCGACGGCGGGGTGTACGGGGTCGACCACGGGATCTGTCTGCATCGCGACGACAAACTGCGGACCGTGCTCTGGGGATGGGCGGGTGAGCCGATCCCCGGCCACCTGGTCGCCGACCTCGCCGAACTCACCGATCACCTCACGACGGCCGATCACCCGCTCACGAACGAACTCGGCGAGCACATCACCGACTCGGAGATCGTCGCTCTCGCCGAGCGAGCGGCCGAACTCGTGGATCGCACGACGATGCCGCGTCCGCCCGGTCACCGGCCGATTCCGTGGCCGCCGTTCTGAGCGGCCCGGGTTCGGTGACGAGCCGATCCGGGCGGCCAATACAGTGGATGCATGCAGTCTTGGCCTGATCCCGCCCTCCCGGTCCTCACGGGTTCCGGGCCGGCACTTCGTCTCTACGACACCTCCGACGCACAGGTCCGTCCCGTCAGTCCCGGCCCGACCGCCACGATGTACGTCTGCGGGATCACGCCCTACGACGCGACTCACCTCGGCCATGCGGCCACCTACGTGACATTCGATCTGGTGAACCGGGTGCTCCGCGACCTCGGCCATGACGTGCACTACGTGCAGAACGTGACCGATGTCGACGACCCGCTGTTCGAGCGTGCGGATCGCGACGGCATCGATTGGCGTGAGCTCGGGGCGCGGGAGACGCAGCTGTTCCGCGACGACATGACGGCGCTGCGGGTACTGCCGCCCCGCGACTACATCGGCGCCGTCGAATCGATCGCCGAGGTCATCGAGGTCGTCGGGAAGCTACTGGCGTCGGGTGCGGCGTACGTGGTCGACGACGCCGAGTTTCCCGACGTCTACTTCCGTATCGATGCGACCGAACAGTTCGGCTACGAGTCGGGATACGACCGCGCCACCATGGATCGATTCTTCGCCGAGCGCGGCGGTGACCCCGATCGACCGGGCAAGCGGGACCCGCTCGATGCACTGCTGTGGCGGGCCGCCCGGCCCGGTGAGCCGTCATGGGAGTCGCCGCACGGCCCGGGCCGGCCGGGGTGGCACATCGAGTGCTCGGCGATCGCGCTGAACCGGCTCGGTGTCGAGTTCGACATCCAGGGCGGCGGCAACGATCTGATCTTCCCGCACCACGAGTTCTCGGCCGCGCACGGCGAGGCGTTGACCGACTCCCGGCGCTTCGCCCGGCACTACGTCCACACCGGGATGGTGGGGCTCGACGGTGAGAAGATGTCCAAGAGCCGCGGCAATCTCGTTTTCGTGTCGCGACTCCGCAACGACGGAGTCGATCCCGCTGCCGTCCGGTTGGCGCTGCTGTCGGCGCACTATCGGTCCGACCGCATGTGGTCGGATGCCGTGCTCGACGAGGGACGCGAGCGTCTGCGTCGGTGGCACTCGGCGGTCACCGCGGCCTCGGGCCCGGACTCGGCCCCGACCATCGCCCGACTACGCCAGCATCTTGCCGACGACCTCGACACCCCGAAAGCGCTTGCTGCAGTCGATGCTTGGTGCAGCGACGTGGAGTTGGGAATCGGTCGTTCGGCGCAGGCTCCGAGCGACCTCGCTCGGGCGGTGGACGCGCTGCTGGGTGTCGAGCTCACCTAGTAAGGTTCTCCCGTGGCACGCACGCAGGAGATCGCACCCGAGACGACCGACGGCGTATGGACGGTGGTGACCCGAACCTCGACCTACCTGCTCGACTTTCAGGAGATGACCCTGCTCCGGGCTCCCGGCGTCGGGGGCACCGACAGCGAGGAGTGGGCGGTCAGCAGGTTGCGGCGCGATTCCGAGGACATCCCGCTGCTGGGCGTGAAGTCGTGCCGTGTCGGTGAATCGGCCCAGTTCTGGGTCCGTGCCGCAGACGACCCCGACGTCCGGACGTGGCGTATCACCACACCGGTGGTCTCGATCGAACGCATCGGCTGAGCGGGATCGACCAGCTCTTTCCCGCTGGTCGAGTCGGCCGCTTTCCTTCGCTGGTCGAGTCGGCCTCTTCCTGCTGGTCGGGCCGCTTTCCTTCGCTGGTCGAGTCGGCCGCTTCCTGCTGGTCGGGCGCCGCTTTCCTTCGCTGGTCGAGTCGGCCTCTTCCCGCTGGTCGGCCGGCGCTTTCCTTCGCTGGCTGAGTCGGCCTCTTCCCACTGGTCTCGGGTCGCTTTGTGGTTGGTTGAGCAGCGCTTTCCCGCTGGTCGAGTAGCTGCGAGGCGCTAGCCGAGCAGCGTATCGAGACCCCGTTCCGGCACCCCCGGATCAGTCACCCGAACGATCCCTGCCCGCGCCCCTGGCCGCCCGGCCCGCGGCGCTTCAGGTATCGCTCGAACTCCGCGGCCAGCGCGTCGCCGTCGATCTTGGCCATCACGTCGTCGGCGTCGATCTCGGCATCCCCGCGCTCTTCGAGTCCGCGGACGTATTCGGCGATCTCCTCGTCGTCCTCGGTCATCTCGGTGACCGCCTGTTCCCATTCCTCGGCCTGCTCCGGCAGGGTGGCGAGCGGCACCTCGATGTCGAGGACCTCCTCCACCCGGTTGAGCAGCGCGACGGTCGCCTTCGGGTTCGGTGGGGTCGACACGTAGTGGGGGACCGCCGCCCAGAACGACACCGCCGGCAGCCCCGCCTGGACGAACAGGTCCTGCAGTACACCGGTGATACCCGTCGGCCCCTCGTACCGGCTCTCGGCGAGGTTGAACCGGGCCGCGGATTCGCTGCTGTACGCGGCGCCGGTCACCGGGACCGGACGAGTGTGCGGAGTGTCCGCGAGCAGCGCTCCGAGCATCACCGTCGTCTCCACCTCGAGGTCTCTCGCGAGGTCCACGATCTCCGCACAGAACCCGCGCCAACGCATGTTCGGCTCGATACCGCGAACGAGTACGATGTCACGGTCCGCACCGTGGGGAGTGCAGTACGAGATGGACGTGGTCGGCCAGTCGATCCGCCGGGTGACACCGTCGATCTGCTTGACGATCGGGCGGTTGACCTGGAAGTCGTAGTAGTCGTCGGAGTCGATGTCCGTCAGAGCGACGGCATCCCAGGTCAGTGCCAGGTGTTCGATGGCGCTGCTGGCCGCGTCCCCGGCGTCGTTCCAACCCTCGAACGCGGCCAACAAAATGGGCCTGCGCAGGCGGGGAAGGTTCGACCTCTGCTCAGCGTTCACTGAACCAGCCTACGACCGAACCCCGAGAGAGAGCGAACTACGCTGTCAACCATGTCGACGCCCATCACCGATCCGGACGATCGGGAGCCCACACCGCGCCCGGCCGACTACGACACGACATTTCTGACCGCAATGTCGCGTCGTGTGCTGATCGGCGACGGGGCGATGGGCACGATGCTGCAGGCGGCCGATCTGACCCTCGACGACTTCAACAATCTCGAGGGCTGCAACGAGATCCTCAACGACACACGTCCCGACGTGCTCGCCGACATCCACCGCGCGTACTTCGAGGCCGGCGCCGATGCGGTCGAGACCAACACGTTCGGCTGCAACCTGTCGAACCTGGGTGACTACGACATCGCCGACCGTATCCGCGAGCTCGCGTACAAGGGCACCGGGATCGCGCGCGGCGTGGCCGACGAGATGGGCCCGTCCAGCGACGGCACGGCACGCTTCGTCCTGGGATCGATCGGCCCAGGAACCAAGCTGCCCAGCTTGGGACACACGACGTTCGAGGTCATCCGGGACGCCTACTTCGAGTGCGTTGCCGGGATGCTCGACGGCGGCGCCGACGCGATCCTGGTGGAGACCTCCCAGGACCTGCTCCAGGTGAAGGCCGCCATCGTCGCCGCGCGGCGCGCGATGGCCCACCTCGGTCGCCACATCCCGATCATCAGCCACGTGACCGTCGAGACGACGGGCACGATGCTGCTCGGCTCCGAGATCGGTGCGGCGCTCGCGGCGATCGAGCCGCTCGGTGTGGACCTCATCGGCCTCAACTGCGCCACCGGTCCCGCCGAGATGAGCGAACACCTGCGTTACCTCTCGAAGCATGCCCGGATTCCGGTGTCGGTGATGCCGAATGCGGGTCTGCCCGTACTGGGGCCGAACGGTGCCGAATACCCGCTGCGGCCCGACGAGCTGGCCGTCGCGTTGGGTGACTTCGTCGCTGACTTCGGTCTCGACTTCGTCGGCGGATGCTGTGGCACCACACCGGAACACATTCGGCAGGTTGCCGAGCGGGTTGCGGAGGTCACGCCGGCGCAGCGCCGGCCCGACCACATCTCGGAGACGTCGTCGCTCTACACCGCGGTGCCCTTCGATCAGGATGCCAGCTTCCTGGTGATCGGCGAACGCACGAACTCCAATGGGTCCAAGGCATTCCGCGAGGCGATGATCGCCGAGGACTACCAGAAGTGCCTCGACATCGCGAAAGACCAGACGCGCGACGGCGCCCACATGCTCGACCTCAACGTCGACTATGTCGGCCGTGACGGTGCCGCCGACATGACCGCGCTGGCGAGCCGGTTCGCCACCTCGTCGACACTGCCGATCATGCTCGACTCCACCGAACCCGACGTCATTCGCGCCGGCCTCGAAGCGCTCGGGGGACGTTGCGCGGTGAACTCGGTGAATTACGAGGACGGTGACGGCCCGGACTCCCGGTTCACCCGCATCATGGAACTGGTCGTCGAGCACGGCGCCGCCGTGGTGGCGCTGACCATCGACGAGGAAGGGCAGGCCCGCACCGCCGACTGGAAGGTGCGCATCGCCGAAAGGCTGATCGCCGACATCACCGGCACATGGGGCCTCGCCGAGGAAGACATCATCATCGACGCCCTCACCTTCCCGATCTCCACGGGACAGGAAGAGGTCCGTCGCGACGGCATCGAGACCATCGAGGCGATCCGTCGGCTGCACGAGGCGCATCCGGATGTCCATTTCACACTGGGCATCTCGAACATCTCGTTCGGCCTCAACCCGGCGGCGCGGCAGGTCCTGAACTCGGTGTTCCTGCACGAGTGTGTGCAGGCCGGACTCGACACCGCGATCGTGCACGCGTCGAAGATCCTCCCGATGGCGCGGATTCCCGAGGAGCAGCGCGAGGTCGCGCTCGACCTTGTCTACGACCGGCGTGCCGAGGGCTACGACCCACTCCAGAAATTGATGGAGTTGTTCGAGGGGGTGTCGGCGGCGTCGGCGCGGGAATCGCGCGCGGCGGAGCTCGCGAGACTCCCGCTGTTCGATCGGCTGGAGCGTCGCATCGTCGACGGCGAGCGCAATGGGCTCGAAGGCGATCTCGACGAGGCGATGACACAGCGGCCTCCGTTGCAGATCATCAACGAAGCCTTGCTGGCCGGTATGAAGACCGTCGGTGAGTTGTTCGGGTCGGGCCAGATGCAGCTTCCGTTCGTGTTGCAGTCCGCTGAGGTGATGAAAACCGCTGTCGCGCATCTCGAACCGCACATGGAATCGACCGGTGAGGACGGCAAGGGTCGCATCGTCCTGGCCACCGTCAAGGGCGACGTGCACGACATCGGGAAGAACCTCGTCGACATCATCCTGTCCAACAACGGGTACGAGGTGGTCAACCTCGGTATCAAGCAACCGATCAACACCATCCTCGAGGCGGCAGCCGACAAGCGGGCCGATGTCATCGGGATGTCCGGGCTCCTGGTGAAGTCGACGGTGGTGATGAAGGAGAACCTGGAGGAGATCAACGGACGCGGTGTCGCAGACAGCTATCCGGTCCTGCTCGGTGGTGCCGCCCTCACCCGCACGTACGTCGAGAACGATCTCGCAGACATCTATCAGGGCGACGTGCATTATGCGCGTGACGCTTTCGAGGGCTTGCGCCTGATGGACGAGATCATGGCGACCAAGCGGGGGGAGGGACCCGACCCGGACAGCCCAGAGGCACTCGCGGCCAAGAAGAAGGCCGAAGAGCGCAAGGCGCGCCACGAGCGGTCGAAGCGGATCGCCGAGAAGCGCAAGGCGCAGGAAACGCCCGTCGAGGTCCCGGCCCGGTCAGATGTGGCCGCCGACAACGAGATTCCTGAGCCACCGTTCTGGGGCACGAAGATCATCAAGGGCGTGCCGGTCGCCGACTACCTGCAGTTGCTCGACGAACGCGCGTTGTTCCTGGGACAGTGGGGTCTTCGCGGCGTCCGCGGCGGAGACGGGCCGTCCTACGAGGAACTCGTCGAGACCGAGGGTCGGCCACGTCTGCGCTACTGGATCGATCGGCTGTCGACCGAGAACATTCTGCAGCATGCAGCGGTCGTCTACGGGTACTTCCCGGCGGTGAGCGACGGAGACACGGTCCATGTGCTGACCGAAGCCAGGCCCGATGCCGATGTGCGCTACAGCTTCACATTCCCGCGCCAGCAGCGTCCGCGGTTCCTGTGCGTGGCCGACTTCATCCGGTCGCGCGAGGACTGTGAGAAGGCGGGCCAGGTCGATGTGTTGCCGTTCCAGCTGGTGACCATGGGTCAGCCCATCGCGGACTTCGCGAACAAGTTGTTCGCGGAGGACGCCTACCGCGACTATCTCGAGGTCCACGGCATCGGTGTGCAGCTGACCGAAGCCCTGGCCGAGTACTGGCATCAGCGTGTTCGTGCGGAACTGACCGTCGGCGGAGAGTCCTTCGCCGGTGACGATCCGGATGACGCGCAGGGCTTTTTCGACCTCGAGTACCGGGGTGCCAGATTCTCGTTCGGTTACGGGGCATGCCCCGACCTGGAGGACCGGTCGAAGATGATCGACCTCCTCGAGCCGGAGCGCATCGGCGTCGAGCTGTCCGAGGAGCTGCAGCTGCACCCCGAGCAGTCCACGGACGCCTTCGTGCTGCATCACCCTGAGGCCAAGTACTTCAACACCTGAGGCCGGCGTGGTCCCCGGGTTGACGGGCGGCCGTCCGTCGACCGACTGATGGGGCCGGTGTCGAGCCGCCCCCCGCCCGTTGGTCGAGTAGTCCGAGCCGCCCCCACCCGTTGGTCGAGTAGTCCGAGCCGCCCCCACCCGTTGGTCGAGTAGTCCGAGCCGCCCCCACCCGTTGGTCGAGTAGTCCGAGCCGCCCCCACCCGTTGGTCGAGTAGTCCGAGCCGTCCCCACCCGTTGGTCGAGTAGTCCGAGCCGCTAGGCGAGGACGTATCCGCCGGATTGAGCCTGTCGAAATCGAGACCTCTGAAACGTGCTGTGCCCCCGAGCTTGTCACAACCTCGCGATACCCCGGTACCCGGCGAAACCGCACATCAATCCGTTATCCACAGACTCCGGCCCAGCGACCAAACTGTCGTACCCACCCGATACTCTGATATCAGTTTCGTTCCCGCCCATCAGTTCCCACTCACGAAAGGGCCTGGCGTGTTCACCTACACCGACCCCACCGCCGACGACACTCTGTTGTCGTCGGTCGGTGCCGAGGGGTTGGGGGCGTTCGCGCGCGATGCGTTGCGGTTGAGTCGACAAGCCGAAGCCCGCGGACTGCTGATGGCCTACCGCATCGGCGAAAGCGCCTACAACGAGCGGCTGTTCGGCGCCGACGGCCGCCACCGCATGATCTTCGGCCAGACCGCCCGCAACGCCGCGGTCGGGGAGATCTCCCTGGCGTTGCGGATCAACAGAACCAAAGCCGGCGAATGGTATTCGCTGGGCGCCTCCCTGCAGGAGTATCCGAAGATCCGGATGGCCTATCTGGCCGGCGAATTCAGCACCCACCGCATGTCGGTGATGGTGCACGCTGCCGACATCGCCCCCAAAGGTGACCTGCGCGACCAACTTCCCGACCCCGACGACACCACTGACGATGACTCGGCTGACGAACCATCCGATCCGACCCTGGATGATCTCCTCGACGACGAGGCCGACGACACCGATCCGGATGCCGAGGTGCAGCCGGAACCGCAACCCGACGGGGATGAGCCGGTCAGTTTCGAAGACCTCGCCCTCGAGTTGGGCAATCGGGCGTCCACCGACACCGCCCTGCGCGATGATCTCGCCGACGCGGTCATCAGCCTCGACCCCGACGGGGCAGCCGAATCCCGGGATGCGATCGCCGAAGCGTTCGAGAACATCACCTTCAGCAACGAGGCCGGCGGGCACATGAATCTTGATGCCCGCATGCCTGCCGAGCACGGGGTGCATCTGCGTGACCGCATCAGCGCCCTTGTCGCCGTACGCGTGTGCAAGAGCGACCCGCGCACCCTCGGCCGACAGCGCATCCTTGCGTTCGGCGAGATCGTGGGCATCCCTGGCTCCACACTGACGTGTGAATGTGGCGAAGACACCAGCACCGCAGGACAAGTCCGCACCAGCCGTGGCAAGCGGTCAGCGAAGAGCAGCGGCCGGGCAGCTGGCGCGAACAGTTCGTCGCCGACCAACGCCGACCAGGACGCGGGCCTGGGACCGGCCACGCCCACCGCTACCGAGGACGAGAGCGAATCCACCACTGCGCAAAGCGCCGGCAGCGACTCGTCGAACCCCACCAACACAGTCGACCCTGACGATGCCCAGGTCGAGACCACGGAAACGTCCGATCGCGAGGCCGACCAGGGCGACGACAACGACGGCGAGGACCGGTCGACGGCCAGCGCGTCCATCATCGCGCCCAGCGACACAGACCCGGCCACGACCGCCGAGGACCACGACACCACAGACACCGCGGACGTCTCCGACGACCACGACGTCGCCGAAACTGATCTCAAGCCCGCCGACGACGGCTTCACCGCCTTCGACAACAGCGCGGACGGCGACCCGGCATCACCCGCCTGGACGCTCTTGCACGACCCCACCGGCACCGAACCCACCCGGCTGCAGGGTTACGGCGCCATCGATCCAGCCCACGCCAACCGACTCTCGCCGCAGGCGAAGATCATCACCATCCCCACCCTGACCACCCCGAAACCGGCCAGCCGACTGATCGTCGTCGGCGACCGAGCATTGGCGCCACCCATCGACCCCACCGGGCACGGCGGATTCGACATCCCACCACCCGGCGCCCTGATCTACCGACCGTCCGACCGGCTACGTGCCGAGATCACCTACCTGGATCGGCGCTGCCGCTACCCGTATTGCAGCCGCCCGTCGCACGAGTGCGAGCTCGATCATCTGGTGAAGTTCAACCATGCCGACCCGCTGGCCGGCGGCTGGAGCGTGCCCTACAACTTCGCACCGCTGTGCCGCCCCGATCACCATCGCAAACACGACGGCGGCTGGGTACCGGCCATGCACACCGACCGCACCATCAGCTGGCGCAACCTGCGCACCGGCGAAACCATCATCACCCACCCGCGCTGACGGCAGGGTGTTGGCGGAAACAACTTGTAGCTCTACAATTGTTGTATGTCTACAACCGAAACGGCGGCCGGGTGGGACGCATCAGACCGGACAGCGCCGCCGTCGGGCACCGAATTGTGGTTCGCGATGAATGGCCTGGTACGCGATCACGCAGTCGAATCCCGTGCTCGGATCGATGCACGAATCGATATGCCGTTCAGCCGGTTTCGGGCATTGCGGCGCGTCGCCACCCGCAGCCTCACCCAGACGGATCTCGCACGACGACTGGGAATCGATGCGCCGGCCACCAGCGTCATCGTCAATGACCTGGTCGAGCGTGGTCTGGTGACCCGCGAGCCGCATCCCGACGATCGGCGCTTCCGGGTCGTCGCGATCACGGCCGATGGCCGCACGGTCGTCGATTCCGTCCTCACCGATCCGACCGTGGCCCCCCACATGTTCACCGTGCTCGACGATGCCCAACGTCGGGAACTCGGCCGCTTGCTCGATCTGCTGCGGGAATCGGCCGACGCATGAGCGGTTCTCGCGGTGTCCAGTCGCCCTCCGACATCACCACTCTCGGGCCCCGGCGCCGAATGGCGATTCTCGCGACGTGCTGCCTGAGCCTGTTCATCGTCGGGATCGACACCTCCGGTGTCAACGTGGCGATTCCGTCCATAGGGTCGGACCTCGGCGCGACGCCGTCGCAGCTGCAGTGGGTGATCGACGCATTCACCTTGGTGCTCGCCAGCCTGCTGATGCTCGGCGGCTCACTCGGTGACCGCCTCGGACGCCGACGTGTTTTCCAGGTGGGCCTCAGCGTGTTCGGAATCGGGTCCATCCTCTGCTCGCTGTCCGTTTCGCCGGAGATGTTGATCGGTGCACGGATGGTGCAGGCCGTCGGGGGAGCCATGATGAATCCGGTGGCGATGTCCATCATCACCAACGTCTTCACCGAGCCGAAAGACCGCGCACGAGCGATCGGCTTGTGGGGCACGGCGATCGGCGTCAGCATGGCACTCGGCCCGCTCGTCGGCGGGGCGCTCGTCGACGGCATCGGCTGGGAAGCGATCTTCTGGCTCAACGTCCCGGTTTGCCTTGCCGCCATCACCCTCACCGCGGTCCTCGTCCCGGAGTCGAAGGCGGCACGTGCCCGTCGGCCTGACCCGCTCGGCCAGCTCCTGATCCTGATCTTCCTGGCCACCCTCACTTACGGCATCATCGAGGGTCGCACTCTCGGCTGGTCGTCGGTACCGGTCGCAGGCGCGTTCGTAATCGCCGTACTCGCGCTGATCGGGCTGATCCTCGTCGAATCACGCCGCCGCGAACCGCTTCTGGACCTTCGGTTCTTTCGCAGCGTGCCGTTCAGCAGCTCGGTGGTCGGCGCGATCCTGGCTTTCAGCGCCATGGGCGGATTTCTCTTTCTCAACACCCTCTACCTACAACAGGCGCGAGGGCTGACCCCGCTGCAGGCAGGTTTGATGACCCTGCCGATGGCGGTCGCGAACGCGGTGTTCTCGCCGTTGTCGGGACGACTGGTCGGCGACCGCGGTGCCCGGTTCCCGATGGTGGGTGCGGGCGTCATGGTGCTGCTCAGCGGGTTGATGCTCACCCAGGTCGGGCACACCACCAGCATGTGGTACCTCGGAGTCGCCTACCTGCTCCTCGGCATCGGCATGGGTTTGGTCAACGCACCGATCACCAATGCGGCGGTCTCCGGGATGCCGCGGTCACAGGCGGGAGTCGCCTCGGCGATCGCGTCCACCAGCCGGCAGGTCGGCGTGTCCCTCGGCGTCGCGTTGTTCGGGGCCATCGCCTTCGCGGGGGTCGGCGGATCCGTGGCAGCGGAACTACCGGACGCATCGCATCCGGCGTGGTTCCTGATGGCCGCCTGCGGCGTGGGCCTCGTCGTCGTGGGGATCGTGTCGACGAGCAGGTGGGGTCTGTCGACCGCGGAACGGACTCGCGAGCGGATTCAGCACGAGCAGCAGTGAGTTCGGGCGCGAAGGTTTGGCCTCGCGCCGACATGGCTACCCGACCTCCATGTCGTTCACAACATCATGGCTCGGTGACAAGGACGCGCAACGCGTCGTCGAGATCCTGCAGGAGCGCTTGAGCGCTCTCAACGATCTTCACCTGACCCTCAAGCACGTCCATTGGAACGTCGTGGGCCCGAACTTCATCGGTGTTCACGAGATGATCGACCCGCAGGTGACTCTCGTTCGCGGATACGCAGACACCCTGGCAGAACGCATCGCAACACTCGGCGGATCACCGCGCGGCACTGCGCACGCCATCGAGAAGGATCGCTCCTGGGATGACTATTCGATCGGTCGGGACACCGCGCAAGCGCATCTCGCAGCACTCGACGTGGTTTATGACGGATTCATCGGCACCCAGCGCGCCGCGATCAGCGAAACCGACGACATCGACCCGGTGACGCAGGACATCCTCATCGGCCAGAGTGCCGAACTCGAGAAGTTCCAGTGGTTCGTGCGCGCTCATCTGGAGAACGCGGAGGGCGAGCTACGCCATCGCGGTGAGAGCACGGAGGTCGGTGCCGCGGACCAGGCGCGTTGATGCGACCGTAGGGTCTCGACGGCCCGCAACTGAGTGACCAGCGCCGTCACATCGAGGATGTGGCGGCGCCGAACTCTTCGCCTGTAACGGAATCGCTCGTCGCGGTCGAATCGGTGCCGTCATACTGTCCGGCCCACCACTGCACGACATGGTCCACAACCGCGCCGGGAGTTTTCACCCACCGGACATGATCCAGCGATCCGCCCTCCGGGACGTCGTCGGCGGTGTAGTTCCAGACGGTGCGGCGCCGAGGCAGGAACCGACTCTCGTAGAGTTCGGCCGCCGGCGCGGTCACCAGCCGATCGCCCGCCAGACGCACAGCCAGCAGCGGCACATCTGCGGTGGGTCGTGTCGCGAAGGGGGCACGTCCCCGACGGACCATCCGCGCCCACTCCCGCATCAGTGTGCGCGGCCCCGGCCCGCCGAAACCTGCTGCAGGCCAGTGTCCCACGACCGCGGTGACGGGTCCCACCAACAGCGCGACCGCCAGCACCGGCAGAGCGTCGCGCGAATAGAGCCGAAACCACGGCACCGAACCGGCAACCGACACGACACCATCAGGTCTCGATTCTGCCGGGCCGTCGGCGAGCATCGCCGCCAGCTGCGCACCGAGGCTGTGTCCGACGACGAGCACCGGCCTCGTCGGTTCGGCGCGTCGGACCTCCACGATGGCTGCTGCGAGGTCGCCCGCCTCCTCTGTGTAGCCCCAATCGAGGGTGCGTGACGCCGGCGGCACGTCGGGTTCCATGCCGCGTCGTGGCACGACGTCGGCACGCCATCCGTGACGCGCGAATTCCTCCACCAATCGACGGTAGTGACGGCTGGGGACGGCCATCGCCGGCGAGACGATCACGGACGGACTTTCCATGGGTTTCATGCGACTCATCGTGTCGGGTGGAGATCGGCAACTCCACTACCTGCGAGGTAATCGATTTCGTCCCGGTCGCTGCCTACGATCACGACATGACGGGAGTGGGCACGATGTTGCGGGACTGGCGATCGCACCGATCGATGAGTCAGCTGGATCTGGCCTACGACGTCGGGGTTTCACCCAAGCACCTCAGCTTCGTCGAAACCGGCAAGTCCACGCCCAGTCCGACGCTGCTCGAGGCCCTCTCCGACAGGCTTGACATCCCACTACGGGAACGAAATGCCCTGCTGCTCGCCGCCGGACATGCGCCGCGCTACTCCGAGGAACCCCTCGACTCGTCGACGATGAGCCACGTTCGGGCGTCCGTGCAGCGAGTTCTGGACGCGCACAATCCATGTCCGGGACTTGCCCTCGACCGCACGTGGAATGTGGTGTTGGCCAACGACGCCGCTCTCGCGCTGGCAGCGTTCCTCCCGCCACATCTCAAGGGACCGCCGTTCAACCTGTTCCGCGCATCGTTGCACCCCGACGGGTTTGCGTCGATCACCGTTGACTTCGATACCTGGGCCACCTATCTGCTCACCACGCTTCGTCGCCTGGTTCGGGTGACCGGCGATCCGCGACTCGGCGAACTCGAACGCGAGGTGGCCGCGTACCCGACGGTTGTCGGCCTCGACAGCCGTGCCGCTCAGCGGCAGCAGGGGAGCGAACCTGATCTGCTCGTGCCCTTCTCCGTCCGGGCCGGTGACTCCGTGCTGTCGTTCTTCACCACACTCACCACGTTCGGCTCGCCTCGCGACATCACCCTGGAGGAGTTGACCATCGAGTTGTTCTATCCCGCCGACGAGATCACCGAACGTGCCGTGGCCGGACGGAAGCGATGAGGCTCACCGTTGCCGGAACTCCGTCCCAGCAGTCACGCGCCCGACCCTCTCCGAGGCGCGTATCGCAGGAGTGCGGCGACCCCGTCCTTGGGCGCGAGCCGCTCGTCGAGCCGGACCAGATCCGAGTCGGTGCGCAAGGCGATCAACGGCAGCGCCTCGTCGGCGCGCAGCACGTCGGCGGGTGAGGCGCCCAGTTCGGACAGGTTCTCCGGCGTGGGTGCCATCGCCATCAGATCGTCTCCGACCACCACCGTCGCGTCGCCGAGATCGCCGACCAGCAGAGTGTCGACCTCGCCGTTGCGCAGCGCACCACATACCGATGTGAGGCCTTCGACGCCGAGACCGGAGTCACGCCCCTGCTCGGCGCGGAACCGCTCGGCGGCCTCCGCAAGCGCTGAGTTGCGGCGTCGCAGCATCTCCTCGGCGATTGCTGCTCGGATGACGGCCTCATCGATACTTGCGCCACGGGCGCCGATGCCGAGATCCACCGCGATCTCTGTGACGCGCTTCGGCAATTCGGCCGACAGGTCGCCGACAGACTGGTGCTCGCCGACCACGAACACCACTTCCGGGTGCTCAGCATCGACGAGTTCGACGAGTCGCCGTGCCACCTCTCGGATGTTCTTGCGTGCCTGCTCCTCGGTGTGCGGTTGCGGATCGCCGTACCCCGGGGTCTCGGCACCTGACGCCTTGTGAACCGGATAGCCTTCACCCTCGATCGTCTCCGAATGGGTGACACTGTCGCCGTTGATGATTCGCAGATCTGCCCCACGGTGATCGACGATTGCGACGATGTGACGGACCGACTCGCGGCCGTGTTCGACGAGGGGGATCACGTAAGGGAGGGACGACCACCGGGCGACGGGGCTCACCGGCGGCCGGATGAGATGCTCGTCGAGCAGGATCTGTTCCGAGTCGGCGACGACCGCTCGGCCGCTCTCGCCCACGGGGGGAGCGCCGTCGAGTACTGCGGTCTCGACCTCGTCGAGCGCTACGGTCGGTGCGTTCGCGGACTCCAGCTGTTCGCGCAGTGCGCGCCACCGAAGCTCGAGTCCACGCCCGGCCTCCTCGGTGTTGTGGGAATCGTCGAGATAGACGGAGATGAACGGCCCCTTCTCGGTGGCCAGTTGCCGCAAGCGGTCGGTGTGCATGCTCACCCTCCTCCTGTTCGGGCTGTGCATGTCCTGGGTTGCCAGCCGTCCGCCGGGCGAAACATGGTGTCGCACGTCCGCCCGATCGTTTCGCCGCAACCGGCCCCGGGTACTCGAGCGCCATGACGGAGAACCGATCCACACCCCCGCCATCGGCGGAGTCCGGCGGTGGCGGTGCAACAGACCGCGGCCCGGACCGCCGCGTACGGCGACGCGACGTGGAGAAGCGCTGGGACGACCCCGGCGCGTTTCGTCGGGCGGCACTCTACGTCGTCGGGGTGCTTGCCGTCGCCGCCGTGATGGTCGCGCTGTATCTGTCGGTGGGCCGGGAAAGCGTCATCTGGGCGAGCGGCCCGCCCGCCGCGTTCCTGCTCGGCGGCGTCGGGGCATTGGTGATCGCCTACCGCGTCTACCGACGGGGTGGCACCTGGCCGATCTGGCAGGGAGCCGCGTGGTTCCTCCTCGCTCTGCTGCTCGTCGCACTCAGCTTCCCGCTCACCGCTGTGTGACGGCCTGGACACCGGGTTCGACGCCTTCGAGTGCGATGATGCAGGGGTGATCGACCCCTCCACCCACGGCGACCCCGCCACCCATCCCGCATCCACACCCGCCCTGAGCGGGCCGGCCGCTGTGCTCTGGGACATGGACGGCACCCTGCTGGACTCCGAGCCCCTGTGGGACATCGCGATGGAAGACCTCGCCCTGCGGCACGGCATCGTGATGTCTCCCGCACTCCGGGAGTCCACCCTGGGGAACTCGCTACCCGACGCGATGAGCAAGGTCTACGCTGCAGCCGGGATCGGCCCTGAGTCGCAGGACCGAAGCGGTGACGAGCGGTGGTTGCTTGATCACGTGGCCGGCCTGTTCGGGGCCGGTCTGCCCTGGCGGCCCGGTGCACGCGACGCTCTCGAACTGGTCCGCAGCTCCGCGCTGCCGATGGTGTTGGTCACCAACACCGTGCGTGAACTCACCGACATCGCGCTCGAAACCATCGGACCGCACAGGTTCACCGCGACGGTGTGCGGCGACGAGGTCGCGGCGGGCAAACCCGAACCCGACCCGTACCTCCGAGCTGCGTCCCTTCTCGGACTGCGTCCCGACCAGTGCCTGGCGGTCGAGGACTCGCCGGCCGGGACCGCCGCGGCAACGGCCGCGGGATGCCCGACCCTGGTGGTGCCGTCCGCCGCGCCGGTGCCGGCCGGCAGCTTGCGGAGCTTCCGGGAATCCCTCGTCGACCTCACGGCGGACGACCTCGTCGACGCGTGGACGGGACAGCACCCCGCTCATCGTCCGACGGGTCGTGACATGCAAGGATGAAGGACCGTGAAGACATTCGAGGAGCTGTTCGCCGAGCTGAGCGACAAGGCGCAGAGCAGACCGGCCGGTAGCGGTACGGTCGCCGCCCTCGACTCCGGGGTCCACACGCTCGGGAAGAAGATCATCGAAGAGGCCGGCGAGGTCTGGTTGGCCGCCGAACACGAGTCCGACGAATCACTCGGCGAGGAGATCTCGCAGCTCCTGTACTGGCTGCAGGTGATGATGATCAAACGGGGACTGTCGCTGGAGGACGTCTACCGACATCTGTGACCGGTCGACCACGCGTCACCGGACCGGACATCGACTCACCGACCCGACCACGAACTCCAGAAGGAAAAGACATGCTGCGTGTGGCCGTGCCCAACAAAGGCGCACTCTCCGAATCCGCGGCCGCCGTCCTCGCCGAGGCCGGCTACCGAAAACGTACCGACGCCAAAGATCTCACCGTCCTCGACAACAGCAACGACGTCGAGTTCTTCTTCCTGCGTCCCAAGGACATCGCGATCTACGTGGGCGCGGGCACGCTCGACCTCGGCATCACCGGCCGCGACCTGGCGCGCGACTCCGGCGCGTCGGTCGACGAACAGCTCTCCATGGGATTCGGCTCCTCGACCTTCCGCTACGCCGCACCCGCCGACCAGAGCTGGTCGGTGGAAGCGTTGGCCGGCAAGGTGATCGCGACGTCGTACCCGAATCTCGTCCGCGACGATCTCGCCGCCCGCGGAATCGAGGCGACCATCATCCGCCTCGACGGTGCGGTCGAGATCTCCATCCAGCTCGGCGTCGCCGACGCGATCGCCGACGTCGTGGGCTCGGGGCGCACCCTGCGCGCCCACGGTCTCACCGCCTTCGGTGACTCCCTGTGCGACTCCGAGGGCGTGCTCATCTCACAGGCCGGGGTGGAACAGACCAAGGCCGCCCGGCAGTTCATCGCTCGGGTACAGGGCGTCGTCTTCGGGCAGCAGTACGTGATGGTCGACTACGACTGCCCGCGCACACTTCTCGCCGAGGCGTCGAAGCTCACACCCGGATTGGAGTCGCCGACGGTCGCACCGATGGCCGACCCCGACTGGGTGGCCGTGCGGGCGATGGTGCCGCGCAAAGAGCACCAGAATCTCATGGACGAACTGTCCGAACTCGGCGCGAAAGCCATCCTCGCCACCGACATCCGCTCCTGCCGCTTCTGACCCGGCTCGCGCCGACCGGGCACGGTCAGCGCGAGCCGGGGACGGTCAGCGCGCGACGAGCAGCACCGTCTGGGCCGAGCGCCCGATGAATCCGCTCGAGTCGAACAGCTCGCCGAAGGTGGCACCGAACCCGTCGGGGCCCTGCACCATGTCGGCGTCGATGCCGACCCAGGGACCGGTGGGGATGCGGGTCAGGTGGACCGTGGTGTCGGTGTTCATCCACGTCCACTCGTCGGTGCGCAAGCGGGTGCCGAGACCGTTCGCGATGTCGATGACACTGAAGATGGACTCCAGATCGGCGATCGGTTCGTCGCCGACGAGTGCGATCGCGGGCCGCACCCACACGGCCGGGGTGTCCCCGACGCGGCCGGCGACCGATGCGCACTCGATCGATCCTATGAAACCGACTGTGCCCCAATCAACACCGAGGCTCTCGTCACCGGTCACGCCGCGCACGGGCGACAGTTCGGCGTGGGTGGGGGACAGCCGTTCCGGTTCCTCCACGATCGTCGTGGTGTCCGCGGTGCGGAGCCGCCATCCGTGGGTACGCGCGACCGGCCGGAAGGACCCATCGGTCTGCTGGACCTCCAGCTCGGCACTGACCAAGCTGATCTGACGCCCGGGCCGGACGACCTCGGCCCGGATCCGGTTCACGCCCAGCCCGATCGGACCGAGGATCTCGGTCGTCACCCGGGTGAATCGCTGCGCCGGCTCGGGATCGCAGTGCAGCAGCGCACGCATCATCAGGCCGGACGGTGGACCACCATGCTGCATCGTCGCCGCCCAGACGCTCTGCGTGGCTTCCGTGGGCTGAAAATACTCGTACCCGGCGTCAGCTGCTTCGGAGCTCGGGCGGTCGATGGGCACGTAGTAGCAGGACTCCATGACCGCACCTTATGCCTACCGTCATAGTCGGCCGTTGCCGGCCCCGATCGGGTCAGCCGACGAAGCCTGCAGGCGGTCCGGGGTACGGCGGGATCTCGCCGCCGAACTCCGGGCAACGCGCCTTGTGCTCGCACATTCCACACATCCGTGACCGCCGCGGCCGGAAGTCGCCGGTCGCGACCGCCGCCCGGATCGCGGTCCACATGGCCTTGAGTGTGCGGCCGAATCGTTCGAGCTCGTCGCGATCGGGTGTGTAGGTCAGCTGCTGGCCGTCGGCCAGATACATCAACTGCAGGCGCGCCGGGACGACGCCACGGATACGCAGGATCGCCAGAGCATAGAACTTCATCTGGAACAGCGCCTTCGCCTCGTAGGCTTCGCCCGGGGACCGTCCGGTCTTGTAGTCGACGACCCGGATCTCGCCCGTCGGTGCGACATCGATGCGGTCGATGAAGCCGCGCATCAGCACATCGTCGACGTCGATCTCGACGTGCTCCTCGCAGGCATCGGCGTCGAACGCGGTCGGATTCTCCATCGTGTAGTAGGTCGCGATGAGCTTCTGGGCGTCGGCGACGAACCGGTCGGTACCGGCATCGCCGATGACAGCGGTCAGCATCGGATCGGCCTCGCACAGCGCGGCCCACGCACCTTCCACCAGCAGATCGGCCGACTCCTGGGTGCGCAGTTCGGCAGGCATGTCGAACAGATGCTCGAGCGCGGCATGGACCACGGTTCCGCGCGTCTGCGCGGGAGTGGGTGTCTCCGGGAACCGGTCGATGGCCCGGTATCGGTAGAGCAGCGGGCATTGTTTGAAGTCGGCCGCCCGGGATGGAGACAACGCCAGCGGGCGCCCGATGAGACCCCGAGCCGCGACATCCGGCCCCGGGTCGCCATCGGGTTGTCCGGGCGTCGCCGCTGACCCGGAGTCGGTCGCCGGTGACCCAGAGTCGATCGTCGTACTCACATTTGGCAGGGTAGGTCGCGACAGTGACAGGTTCGCGCATCGACACCCTGCGGCTTCGCTTGCGGGCGCGCGTCGACGGTGCGCGACCAGCCGGAAGGATTCCAGCCCGATGCCGACGACCGGCCCCTTCGCCGTGGGTGACCGCGTGCAGCTCACCGACGCCAAGGGACGAAAGTTCACCGTGCACCTGGAGGCCGGGAAGCTGTTCCACACCCATCGGGGGGCGATCGCCCATGACGATCTCATCGGTGCACCGGAAGGGAGCATCGTCTCCGCGACCAGCGGTACGCAGTACCTCGCGCTTCGCCCGCTACTGGTGGATTACGTGTTGTCGATGCCACGAGGCGCCCAGGTCATCTATCCGAAGGACGCCGCCCAGATCGTTACCGAAGGTGACGTCTTCCCGGGCGCGAAGGTCCTGGAGGCCGGCGCCGGCTCGGGAGCGCTCACCTGTTCGCTGCTGCGGGCGGTGGGATCCGACCCCGGCAGCGTGACCTCCTACGAGGTGCGCGCCGATCACGCCGAGCACGCGGTTCGCAACGTCGAGACCTTCTTCGGCGGACGGCCGGACAACTGGGAACTCGTGGTCGACGACCTCGCGAACCTGGACACGACGCGCCTTGGCGACGACCTGTTCGACCGCGTGATCCTGGACATGCTCGCGCCATGGGAGCCGCTCGAAGTGGTGCGCGCGGCGATCAAACCGGGCGGTGTACTGGTGATTTATGTGGCGACAGTCACACAGTTGTCACGCGTGATGGAGGCGTTGCGCGACCAGGAGTGCTGGACCGAACCGCGCGCCTGGGAATCCCTGGTGCGCGAATGGAGTGCGGTGGGCCTCGCTGTGCGTCCCGAGCACAAAATGCAGGGCCACACGGCATTTCTGATCACCACGCGACGACTCGCCGACGGCGTGACCACCCTGCGCCCACAGCGTCGGCCCACCCGCGGATGACGGTGATCCAAGCCTCATCGCCGCGCAACGACGTTACTGGCTGAAACGTCGCGAATACGTTGCGAAGACGTAGATTTAACACGTCGTCAACACCGAGTGTTGCGCGGTGCAGGGCGATTTCCCGCCCACACCGGTAGCGTGGTGTCACGGTGCAAACACTCCATGAAGACGACATGAGACACGTGTTTGCCGGGGAGAGGAGTCAGCAATGACCGAATCTGACCGCCAGGGCGCCGGGGGCGCCGACCGCCTCGGGGCCTCCGGAGCACGCGACCACGGGCTCGATCGAGACGACACCGGCCAGATGCCCGAAGAGAACTTCGTCCCCGCGTATGCGTCACCGCTCGCCCGGCCCGAATCGTCCCGGAGCGACACACGACCCGGCGTCGGGCGTCCGGGCGACGCGGCCGACCTCCAGGAACGCGTCGACAATCTGACCGCCCGCAACGCGAAACTGCTGGACACCCTCAAAGAGGCGCGGCAGCAACTCGTGGCACTGCGCGAGGAGGTCGACCGCCTCGGACAGCCGCCGAGCGGATACGGAGTCCTCCTCGAGATCTACCCCGACAGCACCGTCGACGTGTTCACCTCCGGCCGCAAGATGCGCCTGACGTGCTCGCCGAACATCGACGTCGACCTGCTGCACAAGGGCCAGACGCTGCGGCTGAACGAGGCCCTGACGATCGTCGAGGCCTGCGAGTTCGACTCGGTCGGCGAGATCAGCACCCTGCGGGAGGTGCTCGGCGACGGTCGTCGCGCGTTGGTCGTCGGCCACGCCGATGAGGAGCGTGTCGTCTGGTTGGCCGAGCCGCTGCTGGGCGAGGTCGACGGAGAAGACGGCAAGCGCCGCAAACTGCGACCGGGCGATTCCCTCCTGATCGACACCAAGGCGGGATTCGCTTTCGAGAGGGTTCCCAAGGCCGAGGTCGAGGACCTGGTTCTCGAAGAGGTGCCCGACGTCGGGTACGAGGACATCGGTGGTCTGGGCCGCCAGATCGAACAGATCCGCGACGCCGTCGAGTTGCCGTTCCTGCACAAGGACCTGTTCCGCGACTACGCGCTGCGTCCGCCCAAGGGCGTGCTCCTCTACGGTCCGCCCGGATGTGGCAAGACGCTCATCGCCAAGGCGGTCGCCAACTCGCTGGCCAAGAAGATCGCGCAGGTCCGCGGCGACGACGCGAAGGAAGCGAAGTCCTACTTCCTGAACATCAAGGGACCCGAGCTCCTCAACAAGTTCGTCGGGGAGACCGAGCGGCACATCCGGCTGATCTTCCAGCGCGCGCGTGAGAAGGCATCCGAAGGCACCCCGGTGATCGTGTTCTTCGACGAGATGGACTCGATCTTCCGGACTCGTGGGTCGGGAGTGTCGTCCGATGTCGAGACGACGGTCGTGCCGCAGTTGCTCAGCGAGATCGACGGCGTGGAGGGGCTCGAGAACGTCATCGTGATCGGTGCCTCCAACCGTGAGGACATGATCGATCCGGCGATCCTGCGGCCGGGCCGCCTCGACGTGAAGATCAAGATCGAGCGTCCCGATGCCGAGTCGGCCATGGACATCTTCTCCAAGTACCTCACCGAGCAGTTGCCGGTGCACGCCGACGACCTCGGCGAGTTCGGCGGCGACCGGACGGCCTGCGTCAACGCGATGATCGAGAAGGTCGTGGAGCGGATGTACGCCGAGAGCGACGACAACCGGTTCCTCGAGGTCACCTACGCCAACGGCGACAAGGAGATCATGTACTTCAAGGACTTCAACTCGGGTGCGATGATCCAGAACGTCGTCGACCGGTCGAAGAAGTACGCGATCAAGTCGCAACTCGACACCGGCCAGCCGGGTCTACGGGTGCAGCATCTGTTCGACTCCATCCTCGACGAGTTCGCCGAGAACGAGGACCTGCCGAACACCACCAACCCCGACGACTGGGCCCGGATCTCCGGCAAGAAGGGCGAGCGGATCGTCTACATCCGCACGCTGGTCACGGGCAAGAGCGCAGGTGCGAGCCGCGCGATCGACACCGAGACCAACACGGGTCAGTACCTGTAGGCGGTGTCCTGCTCCTCAAGGAGCAGGTGGCCTCAGGAGCCGGAGCTGCGTCCCGGCCCGGCGTCCTCGGCAGTGCCCACCGGGTAGCGGACCAGTCCCAGCTCCGCGTCGTCGGACAGCTGGGGGTGGCGCGGCAGCACCCGTGCGGTGTATCCGTGCCGGCCGGATCGGGCGGGCACGACCGTCGCGCGGAACAGTGTCCGGCCGGACGGGTCGGTCTCGTCGGTCGGGGCCATCTCGGCGACCACCGGGTCGGTGATCTCCCCGTCGGCGGTGACCCGACCCAGCAGCGCCTGCACGCACACCCGATCCGGGGTCAGCTCCCCGAGCGCGACGTGCGCGGTGAGGGTGAGGCTCACCCGCTGCGGGCTGTCGGAGCCCGACGATTCACCCGCGGGTGGATGGCTCCCGAGCGCATTGTTGGAGCCGGCCTCGTCGATCCCGGCGATCTGCACGGCCGGCCACGACCGTTCCAGGACATGCCGGTAGTCGGCGAGGTCGCGAGCCGGGGCGAAACCGTCCGCAGAGATCGAGGCGAATTGGTCGGCGGCCGGTACATACAACGCGGTGGTGTAGTCGCGCACCATCCGGCTCGCCTGTACCCGGGGACCGAGCCGGGCCAGTGTGTGTCGCACCATCTCCACCCAGCGCTCGGGCACATCACCACCCGAGCGTGCGTAGAACAACGGGATGACCGTCTCCTCGAGCAGCGAGTAGAGCGCCTCGGCCTCGAGGTCGTCGCGGCGATGATCGTCCGGGATGCCCTCCGCCGACGGAATCGCCCACCCGTTCTCGCCGTCGGCCATCTCGTCCCACCAGCCGTCCAGGATCGACAGGTTGAGGCCGCCGTTGAGTGCTGACTTCATCCCGGACGTGCCACACGCCTCCATCGGCCGCACCGGGTTGTTCAGCCACACGTCGCAGCCGGCGTAGATGTCGCGGGCCATGGAGATGTCGTAGTCGGGGAGGAACACGATGCGATCCCGCAACTCGGGATCCTCGGTGAACCGCACGACCTGCTGGATCAACGACTTGCCGCCGTCGTCGGCGGGGTGGGCCTTGCCGGCGATGACCAGCTGCACGGGACGCTCGGGGTCGGTGAGGATGCGCCGCATGCGGTCGGGATCCCGCAGCATCAGGGTGAGCCGCTTGTAGGTCGCGGCGCGCCGGGCGAAACCGATCGTCAGCGCACCGGGATCGAAGATGTCAGCGGTCCAGCCCAACTCGGCGTCGGTGAATCCGCGGTCGCGTCCGCTGTCGTGCGCCCGTCGCCGGACCTCGTCGACCAGCCCGGCCCGCAGCGTGGATCGCACGCGCCAGATCTCCGTGGCCGGCATCGCCGAGAACGCGTCCGGTTGCGCGGCCTCGTCGGCGCCGGCCAGATCCAGCCATGTGCGGGCGACCCAGGTGGGCCCGTGTACCCCGTTGGTGACCGCGCCGATCGGCACCTCGTCGGCATCGAATCCGGGCCACAGATCGGCGAACATCTCGCGGCTGACGGCCCCGTGCAATTCAGAGACGCCATTGCTTCGTTGCCCCAGACGAAAACCCATGTGCGCCATGTTGAATATGCCCGGATCGCCTTCGTCCCCGAGGTCGAGGACGGTGGCCACCGACAGTCCGGGAAGCAGTCGAGAGTTCCCGTCGCCGTCGGCGTCGAGGTAGTAGCGGACCATATCCCGGGGGAATCGGTCGATGCCCGCAGGCACCGGGGTGTGTGTGGTGAAGACGTTCGATGCCCGCACGACGGCTTCCGCGGTGTCGAAGTCGAGCGCGTCGATGCCGGGGCGGCTGGTCATCTCCCGGATGCGTTCGACACCCAGGAACCCGGCGTGGCCCTCGTTCATGTGGAAGACCGTCGGCTCGGGCCGACCGGTGATGCGCACGTACTCCCGAACCGCCCGCATCCCGCCGACCCCGAGGAGGATCTCCTGCTTGATCCGATGGTCCTGGTCGCCGCCGTAGAGACGGTCGGTGATGCTGCGGAGTTCCTCGTCGTTGACCGGGACATCGGAATCGAGCAGCAGCAGTGGGATCCGCCCGACCGTGGCCACCCACACCCGCGCAGACAGCACACGCCCGCCGGGCATGGCGATGGTGATCATGACGGGATCGTCGCCGTCGACGAGCGGCGCAAGCGGCAGCGAGGTCGGGTCGTTGACGGGATAACGTTCGACCTGCCAACCGTCATGCGACAGACTCTGATGGAAATAGCCGGACCCGTAGAACAGCCCCACGCCGATGAGGGGAAGCCCGAGGTCCGAGGCCGCCTTGAGGTGATCGCCGGCGAGGATGCCGAGTCCGCCCGAGTAGATCGGCAGCACCTCCGAGATGCCGAACTCCATCGAGAAGTACGCGATCCCGTGGGCGGCGAGTTCGGCCGCTCCGGTGTCTGCGCTGGTGTCGCCGAACCACCGTGGCTCGGTCAGATATCGGTCGAGATCGTCCCGGATCCCGGCGAGGCGGTCCCGGAATGTCGCGTCGCCGGCGAGTTCGGTGAACCGCTCGGGTTCCACATCGGCGAGCAACCGCAGCGGATCGCCGGTGGCGTCCCAGAGTTCGGGATCGATTGCGGCGAAAAGGTCTTGGGTGGGTGCATGCCACACCCAGCGCAGGTTGTGGGCAACGGTGGTGAGCTCGGTGAGCTCGGTCGGCAGCGGGACGCGAACGGTGAACCGGCGGAAGGCTTTCACCGAGTAGACGCTACCGAGGCGGGGGCGACGCTGCGACCGCTCTCGAATGAACATCTACCCTCGTAGCATGCAGCGAATCATCGGCACCGAGGTCGAGTACGGGATCTCCGCACCCGGCGACCCGACCGCGAACCCGATCATGACGTCCACGCAGGCGGTTCTGGCCTACGCGGCGGCCGCCGGAGTGCCGCGCGCCAAGCGCACCCGGTGGGACTACGAGGTGGAGTCGCCCCTGCGCGATGCCCGCGGATTCGACCTGGGCCGCGGCTCCGGACCGGCGCCGATCATCGACGCCGACGAGATCGGCGCCGCCAACATGATCCTCACCAATGGAGCCCGCCTCTACGTGGATCACGCGCACCCCGAGTACTCGGCACCCGAGGTGACCGACCCGATGGACGCGGTCATCTGGGACAAGGCGGGGGAGCGGGTGATGGAGGCCGCGGCCCGTCACGTCGCCAGTGTTCCCGGCGCCCCGCGCCTGCAGCTCTACAAGAACAACATCGACGGCAAGGGCGCCTCCTACGGCACCCACGAGAACTACCTCATGAACCGCGAGACCCCGTTCACGGCGGTCATCGCCGGTCTCACGACCTTCTTCGCGTCCCGCCAGGTCATCACCGGGGCCGGACGGGTGGGGATCGGCCAGTCCGGCGACGAGGCCGGCTATCAACTGTCCCAGCGCTCGGACTACATCGAGGTCGAGGTGGGCCTCGAGACGACCCTGAAGCGCGGCATCATCAACACCCGCGACGAACCGCACGCCGATCCGGAACGATACCGGCGCCTGCACGTCATCATCGGCGATGCCAACCTGGCCGAGACCGCCACCTACCTGAAGGTCGGTACCACCGCGCTGGTCCTCGACCTCATCGAGGCCGGCGTCGACTTCTCCGACGTCGAGCTCGCCCGCCCGGTACAGGCGGTCCACACGATCAGCCACGACCCGGGCCTCACGGCCACCGTCGCGCTCACCGACGGCCGGGAGCTCACCGCCCTCGCGCTCCAGCGCGAGTACCTGGAACGTTGCATGAAGTTCCACGACGCCGAGCGCAGCGATGACACCCGCGCCGCGCACGTGCTCGAGACGTGGGCCGACGTACTCGACCGCCTGGAGCGGGATCCGATGGAATGCGCGGACATCCTCGACTGGCCGGCCAAGCTGCGTCTCCTCGAGGGGTTCCGGCAGCGGGAGGGACTCGGCTGGTCGGCGCCGAGGCTGCATCTGATCGATCTGCAGTACTCGGATGTGCGGCTCGACAAGGGCCTCTACAACCGTCTCGTGGCGCGGGGCTCCATGAAGCGGATCGTCGACGAGGCGGACGTCACGCGGGCGATCAGCGAGCCGCCCCAGAACACCCGTGCATACTTCCGCGGGGAGTGTCTGCGGCGTTTCGGCGCCGACGTCGCGGCGGCGAGTTGGGACTCGGTGATCTTCGATCTCGGCGGGGACTCCCTGGTCCGGATCCCGACGCTGGAGCCCCTGCGGGGAAGCCGCGCGCATGTCGGCAGGCTGCTCGACTCGGTGGACTCGGCCGCCGAACTCGTCGATCAACTCACCACGACGTAGGGCGGTCGGCTGCACTGTTGTGCCGCACGGCCGCTCGGCTTCCGCCCGCGGCGGGCCGTCCACCGGTACTGTGTGACATACGCGGTTTTTCAGATCTGTCCGGGTGACGGCCAGATCGGCGCCCACAAGGGCGGATCGGGCCGGTCCCGTCGCAAGCGGGACCGGCGAGATGAAGGAGGCAGCAGATGGCGCAGGAACAGACCAAGCGCGGTGGTGGCGACGACGATGGCGACATCGGTTCGGACGGCGGCGCCGGTCAGGAACGCCGTGAAAAGCTCGCCGAGGACACCGACGATCTGCTCGACGAGATCGACGACGTGCTCGAGGAGAATGCCGAGGACTTCGTACGCGCATACGTGCAGAAGGGCGGCCAGTGAGCGATCGGTTCGGTTCACTGCATCCCTACCACTCATCCGCACGACCCACATCGATCGCCGCGCCCGGCCTGGGCGCGGACATCTCGTCGTTCTCCGACTACCTGCGCGCGCATGCTCCCGAGCAGCTGCCGCAGCACCGGGCTGACCGCATGACGGTCGGCGCGACCGACGAGATCCCGCACGGCACAACGATCGTCGCGGTGTCCTATCCCGGCGGTGTGGTGCTCGCCGGCGATCGCCGGGCCACCGCGGGCAACTTGATCGCCACCCGGGATGTCCAGAAGGTCTACATCACCGACGACTACTCGGCCTGCGGAATCGCCGGCACGGCCGGGATCGCGATCGAGATGGTCCGACTTTTCGCGGTGGAACTCGAGCACTACGAGAAGATCGAGGGCGTGCCGCTGACCCTGGACGGCAAGGTCAGCCGCCTGGCGTCGATGGTCCGGGGCAATCTCGGCGCCGCGATGCAGGGCCTCGCCGCGGTCCCGCTGCTGGTCGGCTACGACATCGACCACGACGATCCGAACGAACGGGGCCGGATCTTCTCCTTCGACGTCGCCGGGGACCGGCACGAAGAGTTCGGTGGTTACCAGGCCATCGGCTCCGGGTCGGTGTTCGCGAAGTCGTCGCTGAAGAAGCTCTACCGTCACGACCTGGACACCGGTTCGGCGTTGGCGATCGCGATCGAGTCGCTCTACGACGCGGCCGACGACGACTCCGCCACGGGTGGTCCGGACCTGGTGCGCAAGATCTTCCCGACCGCGGTGGTCGTCACCGCAGAGGGATCGCGCGAGGTGGACTCCGGTGAGATCGAGACGGCGGCCCGCGCGATCGTCGAACGACGCGCCGCCGAGCACGAAGGGGGCTCGCGATGACGTTCCCGTATTACGCCAGCGCCGAGCAGATCATGCGCGATCGCTCGGAGCTGGCGCGCAAGGGCATCGCACGTGGGCGCAGTGTGATCGCATTGACCTACGCCGACGGCGTGCTGTTCGTCGCGGAGAACCCGTCGAACACCCTCCGCAAGACCAGTGAGATCTACGACCGGATCGGCTTCGCGGCGGTCGGCAAGTACAACGAGTTCGAGAGCCTGCGCAAGGCCGGTATCCAGTTGGCCGACATGCGCGGTTACAGCTACGACCGCGCGGACGTCACGGCGTTGTCGCTGGCCAACACATACGCGAACGCGCTGGGTTCGGTGTTCACCGAGCAGGCCAAGCCGTACGAGGTCGAACTGTGTGTCGCCGAAGTGGCGAAGTACGGCAAACCCCGGCCGTCGCAGCTGTACCGGATCTCTTATGACGGTTCGATCGCCGACGAGACCAGGTTCCTGGTGATGGGTGGCGCCAACGACGCCATCACCGCGGCGTTGCGCGAGAGCTACGAGCCCGACCTGGAGTTGTCGGCCGCCCTGGCGCTGGCGGTGTCCGCGCTGACCACGCCCGCCGACACAGGAAGTTCGTCCGGCAGCGCCTCGAGTCCGGGTCCTTCGGAGCCACGCAAGCTCACGGCCTCCGACCTCGAGGTCGCGATCCTCGACCGCAATCGGCCGCGCCGTGCGTACCGACGGCTGGCCACGGCCGCCGTGTCCGACCTCATGCCCGCCGCCGGAGAACCGGATACCGACGCCGCGTCGGGCGCCGACGCGGCCGACGGGGACACGTCGTCCGACTCGGGATCCTGACGAGTACGGCGCGAGATCGATGACCCCGGCCCAACCCCTGGCCCGACCGGCGACGCGACCACCGTCGCGTCGCCGCGTCAGCGGTGTGCCACGCGGGTAGGGTTGACGATGTGCAGCGTCGAATCATGGGTATCGAGACCGAATTCGGTGTCACGTGTACCTTTCACGGCCATCGTCGACTGAGCCCGGACGAGGTCGCTCGGTACTTGTTCCGCCGAGTGGTCTCCTGGGGCCGGTCGTCGAACGTCTTCCTGCAGAACGGCGCGCGCCTGTACCTCGACGTCGGGTCACACCCGGAGTACGCGACCGCGGAGTGTGACAGCCTCGTCCAGCTGATCAACCACGACCGCGCGGGGGAGCTGGTCCTCGAAGACCTCCTCGTCGACGCCGAGCAGCGGCTCGCCGACGAGGGCATCGGCGGCGACATCTACCTGTTCAAGAACAACACCGACTCCGCCGGCAACTCGTACGGCTGCCACGAGAACTACCTGGTGGTGCGGGCCGGTGAGTTCTCCCGCATCTCCGACGTGCTGCTGCCGTTCCTGGTCACCCGTCAGCTGATCTGCGGCGCGGGCAAGGTGTTGCAGACGCCGAAGGCCGCGACGTTCTGCCTGTCGCAACGTGCCGAACACATCTGGGAGGGCGTGTCGTCGGCGACGACACGGTCCCGGCCGATCATCAACACCCGAGACGAACCCCATGCCGACGCGGAGAAATACCGCCGACTGCATGTCATCGTCGGCGACTCCAACATGTCCGAGATGACGACGTTGCTGAAGGTCGGCTCGGCGGCACTGGTCCTGGAGATGATCGAGGCGGGCGTGGCCTTCCGCGACTTCGCTCTCGACAATCCCATCCGCGCCATCCGCGAGGTGAGTCATGACCCCACCGGACGGCGCCCCGTGCGACTCGCCGGCGGGCGGCAGGCGAGTGCGCTCGACATCCAGCGGGAGTACCACGCCCGCGCGCTCGAGCACATGGCCAACCGCCGCCCGGACCCAGAGATGGACCAAGTGGTCGATCTGTGGGGGCGGATGCTCGACGCCGTCGAGAGCAGCGACTTCGCCAAGGTCGACACCGAGGTTGACTGGGTGATCAAACGCAAGCTGTTCCAGCGGTACCAGGACCGCTACTCGATGGAGTTGTCGGACCCGAAGATCGCCCAACTCGACCTCGCCTTCCATGACATCAAACGTGGTCGCGGCGTCTTCGACGTGATGCTCCGTAAGGGGCTGGTGGCCCGCGCGACCACCGACGAGGCCATCAAGACCGCGGTGAACGAGCCCCCGCAGACCACCCGCGCGAAGCTGCGGGGCGACTTCATCTCGGCGGCGCAGAAGGCCGGCCGGGATTTCACCGTCGACTGGGTGCATCTGAAACTGAACGATCAGGCCCAGCGAACCGTGTTGTGCAAGGACCCGTTCCGCAGCGTCGATGAGCGAGTCGATCGGCTGATCGCCTCGATGTGATCGTAAGCTGGCTGGGTGGCCACGCAGAAAGTCGAGCGTCTGCTCAACCTCGTGATCTGCCTGTTGTCGACCCGTCAGTTCCTCACTGCCGAGTACATCCGGCGAAACGTCGCCGGTTACAACGACGACGGTCAGTCCGACGAGGCGTTCAACCGGATGTTCGAGCGCGACAAGAACGAGCTCCGCGACCTCGGCATCCCCCTGGTCACCGGCCGTGACCGGATGTCGGGCAACGCCGAGGGCTACCGCATCAACCGGGATGTCTACGAGCTGCCCGACATCGAGCTCGACAGATCCGAGGCGGCGGTGGTCGCGATGGCCGCCGCCCTGTGGGAGGCCCCGGAGGTCGCCGCGACGGCGCAGAACGCCGTGCTCAAACTGCGAGCCGCCGGGCTCGACGTCCGCGCCGACGACGAGCTCGTCGTACCGGCGAGCCTCTCGCCTCGCTCGGTCGGGTCGGAAGCCGCACTCGCCGCCCTGCTGGCCGCGATCGACGCCGCCCGGCCGGTGACCTTCGACTACCGGCCCGGTGCCGCGGCGTCGACCGCCACCCGCACCCTCGAACCGTGGGGCATCGTCACCCATCGGGGACGGTGGTACGTCACCGGGCACGACCGGGACCGCTCCGACACCCGGACTTTCCGGCTGTCACGCATCTCCGGGGTGACGCCCATCGGCAGAGCCGGTGACGTCGTGGTGCCCGCGGGCACCGACATCCAGCAACTGGTGTCGGCCGCGGTCGAATCGGCGGCGGGCGGCGACAGTGGGACCGCCCGGATCTGGGTGGCACGCGACCGCGCCGCCGGACTGCGTCGCCTCGCCGCCCGGACCGAACCCGAGAGCCTCGACGGTGAGCCGGGCGACGTGATCGAGGTCGAGATCCGATCCGTGTCGACCCTGGCCCGCATGGTGCTCGGCGCCGGACCGAACGCCGTCGTGCTCGGACCCCCGGAGTTGCGCGAGACCGTGCTGCGTTCCCTCGACGAACTCGTGGGGGTGGCGCAGCGATGAACGCCCGCCCGGACCGCTTCAGCCGGCTGTTGTCGCTGGTGCCGTACTTCGCCAAGCACAACGGCATCGGAATCGACCAGGCGGCGCGTGACCTGGGGATCACCCCGAAACAGCTCACCAAGGATCTCGAGCTGCTGTTCGTCTGTGGCCTGCCGGGATACTTCCCGCATCAGCTCATCGACCTGCAGTTCGAGCACGGCTTCGTCGACGTGATCTTCACCGCCGGGATGGACCGGCCGCTACGGCTGACGAGCACCGAGGCCGCGACGATGTTGGTCGCACTCCATGCCCTGCTCGGTATGCCCGGCGCGGTCGACCACGATGCGGCACGTCGCGCGATCGCGAAGATCGAGCAGGCCGTCGGGTCGTCGGACACCACCCTGCGTTCCGCGGTCGCGCAGCCCGACCTCGATGCCGACAACCCGACCTATGCCACCATCCGGGACGCGGTGACGTCGCGGCGTGCGCTGCGGATCCGCTACTACTCGGCGACCCGGGACGACGTCGGTGAGCGTGTCGTCGACCCGATCGGACTGCAGACGATGGACAACCACACCTATCTGGAGGCGTGGTGCCGGTCCAGCGAGGGTGTGCGGCTGTTCCGCTTCGACCGGGTCGACGACGCCTACCAACTGGACGAGGCGGCCGCTCCACCCCCGGAGGCGCGTGCCCACTCGCAGTCCGCGGTGTTGTCGGAGAACCCTGATCTCCCGTCGGTGGAGATCGAGATCGATCCGGATGAACTGTGGGTGCTCGACTACTACCTCATCGAGCCGCTCGAACCCCTCGAGGAGCGTGCCGATCCGGGCGCACCCGTACATGCGCGGCTGGTGTACGGATCGCCCGACTGGCTCACCAGATTCCTGCTCGGATTCGGTGGGCGTGTGCGGGTGGTGTCGGACCCGTCGATCAGCGCAACTGTCGGATCGGCGGCGGCAGCGGCGCGCGCACGGTATACCTGAGGGTGACGCCCCGGTGGGCGCTGCCGTCGGGGCGTGCTCGGGTAGCATTGGCAACGTCGAAATTCGGAGGTGCAGTTATGGGTGCTCTGTCCTGGTGGCACTGGGTCATCGTCCTGCTCGTCGTGGTGATCCTGTTCGGCTCCAAGAAGCTTCCTGACGCCGCTCGGGGACTCGGCCAGTCGTTGCGGATCTTCAAGAGCGAGGTCAAGGAGATGCAGAACGACGGCAAGGAGTCGGAGGACTCGGGCGAGTCGGCCAAGCGGGAACTCCCGCCGGGCGATGCGTCGACCAAGTCCACGTCGACCTCGACCGACGACGTGAAGAAGTCTGCGTAACCGAACGTCGTCGACCTGAGGCCAGGCCCACGCGTGCGTATTTCTCTCGATCCGAGGCGCCGTAAGCGCAAGCTCAACCCTGACGGCACGATGTCGCTGGTCGAGCATCTCTACGAACTACGGACCCGGGTCGTCATCTCGGTGATCGCGATCGTCGCGACCACGATCATCGGCTTCATCTGGTACACCCACGGTTTTCTCGGCATCCCATCGCTGGGCGACCTCCTCCGTGGGCCGTACTGTGATCTGCCCCCGGAGTCGCGGGCCGTGCTGACCCCCGACGATTCGTGCCGGCTGCTCGCGACCGGTCCGTTCGACCAGTTCATGTTGCGGCTCAAGGTGGCATTGACCGCCGGGGTGGTGTTCGCATGCCCGGTCTGGCTGTACCAGTTGTGGCAGTTCATCACGCCCGGCCTGCACACCAACGAACGCAAGTACGCCGTCAGTTTCGTCTCCGTCGCCGCGGTGCTGTTCATCGCCGGCGCCGTCCTCGCCTACGTGGTGGTCGCGAAGGCCTTCGAGTTCCTGCTGACCGTCGGCAACGACGTCCAGGTGACCGCACTGGCCGGCGACCAGTACTTCAACTTCATGCTGCACCTGCTGATCATCTTCGGTGTCAGTTTCGAGCTGCCGCTGCTGATCGTGGCGCTCAACATCATCGGCGTGCTCACCTACGACAAGCTCAAGAGCTGGCGGCGGGGCCTCATCTTCGCCTTGTTCGTCTTCTGCGCGATCGTCACGCCGGGCCAGGACCCGTTCACCATGCTGGCGCTGGCGCTGGCGCTGACCGTGCTGATGGAGCTGGCCATCCAGTTCGCCCGGTTCAACGACCGCCGACGCAAGCGTTCCACCCCCGACTGGGCGTCCATTCCCGACGACGAGGCGAGCCCCCTGCCGACCGCGGGGCCGTCGCCGAGCGCGTCGCGGATCGAACGGTCCCGGTCTGCCCCCGACTCGACGCGTCCCGACGGCAGGGGCACGCCATCGGCTCGTACCTCTGTCCGTGACCGCGACACGTTCGACGACATCCTGTGAGTCGGCTCGACGATTTCACCGGCCGGCTCGACTTCGGCCTCGACGACTTCCAGCGGCGCGCGTGTGAGGCGCTCGAGGAGGGGCACGGTGTTCTGGTGTGCGCACCGACCGGGGCCGGCAAGACGATCGTCGGAGAGTTCGCCGTCCACCTGGCCCTGGCAACCGGGTCGAAATGCTTCTACACCACCCCGATCAAGGCGCTGAGCAACCAGAAGTACGCCGACCTCGCAGCCGTTCACGGTTCGGCGTCGGTCGGCCTGCTGACCGGTGACAACTCGATCAATCCGGACGCACCCGTGGTGGTCATGACCACCGAGGTCGTGCGCAACATGATCTATGCGAACTCACCGGCGCTCTACGGCCTGTCGCACGTGGTCATGGACGAGGTGCATTTTCTCGCCGACCGTTTCCGGGGTGCGGTGTGGGAAGAGGTGATCCTGCACCTCGACCCGTCGGTCCGGGTGGTCAGTCTGTCCGCGACGGTGAGCAACGCCGAGGAGTTCGGCGACTGGATTCAGACCGTACGCGGTGACACGACCGTCATCGTCGACGAACACCGCCCGGTCCCGCTGTCGCAGCACATGCTGGTCGGTTCACGCATGTTCGACCTCTTCGATCCCCAGTCGACGGCGGCCCGGCGGGCGGGAGATGGAAGTCGTGAGCGACCCGACGTCAATCCGGAACTCAAACGCCACATCCGCCACCGAATCCTGATGGCCGACGACCGCGGTGACCGCTCGCACCGCGGTGGCCGTCGCGGGGGCGGTCCGCGCGGACACCGGCGGGGCGGCGGGCGACCACCGTCACGTCCGGAACTGGTGGGTCGGCTCGATCGGGAGGGACTGCTCCCGGCGATCGGTTTCATCTTCTCGCGGGTGGGCTGCGACGCCGCGCTCGCACAATGTCTGCGGTCCGGACTGCATCTGCTGACCCCGGACGAGTCCACGATCGTCGACGAGGTCGTCGCGCGACATCTCGAAGAACTGTCACCGGCCGACGAGGAAGTCCTCGGCGTCGACGAGTGGCGTGCCGGGTTGCGACGGGGCTTCGCCGCCCATCACGCCGGTTTGCTCCCGACATTTCGGCATGCCGTCGAGGAGTTGTTCGTTCGCGGACTGGTGAAGATGGTGTTCGCGACCGAGACGCTCGCCCTGGGCATCAACATGCCGGCCCGCACCGTCGTCCTGGAACGCCTGGTCAAGTTCAACGGCGAGGCCCACGTCGATCTGACCCCGGGCGAGTTCACCCAGCTGACCGGACGGGCCGGGCGCCGCGGCATCGACATCGAGGGCCACGCGGTGGTCGTCTGGACACCCGAGACCATTCCCGAGCAGGTCGCCGGGCTCGCCGGGGCGCGTACCTTTCCGCTGCGCAGCTCATTTGCGCCCGAGTACAACATGGCCGTCAACCTGCTCGGACGGTTGGGCATCGACGGCTCCCGGGAACTGCTCAACCGGTCGTTCGCGCAGTTCCAGGCGGACCGGTCGGTGGTCGGTCAGTCCCGCAAGGTCGATGATGCACGGCGACGACTCCGCAAACTCGACATCGAACTGACCGGTGCCGCGCAGAACCGTGGGATGGAACCCGGCGTCGTGCTCGACGACACGGTGCTCGACGACACGGGGGCCGACGACGTGGATCCGTACGCCGGCTTTCTCGGCTACATCCAACTGCGCGAAGACATCCGGCGCCGCGAACGTGACCTGAAGTTCGAGCGGAGAGCTGCCGAGGCCGCATCCACCGTCGCGGACCTGGCGGCGCTCAAGCGCGGGCACGTCATCGGTCTGCACGGCGGCCGGCATCGGGGGCTCGCGGTGGTTCTGGAACCGGCCGCGCAGTCGGCGGATCCGAAGCCGCTGGTGCTGGCACAGGATGCGTGGTGCGGACGGGTCGGGACCCGTGACTTCGTCAATCCGCCTCAGGTTCTCGGCAACATGCGGGTACCCAAACACGCGGACCGACGCACCGGGCGGGGCCGCCGGGATCTCGCATCGGCGCTGCGATCCACCGGCATCGAGATGCCCCGCGGTCGCTCCAAGAAGCGGTCCGCCGCAGCCGACGACCGCGAACTGCAACGTCTGCGTTCGGCGCTGCGGGCGCATCCCGCCCATCAGATCAACGGGGGCGACGAACTGTTCCGCCTCGCCGAGCGTCGCAATCGGGTGGTCCGGGAGATCGTGTCCGCGGAACGGGTGATCGCCGATCGGACATCGACTCTCGGCGTGCAGTTCGACCGGATCGTCGCCGTGCTCGACGAGCTCGGATACGTGGAGGTCGTCGTCGACGAGTCCGGGGCCGAACAGGTGTCGGTGACCGCGGCCGGTGAGTTGCTCAGCCGTATCTACAGCGAGAGCGATCTGCTGGTCACCGAATGCATCCGGGCGGGAGTGTGGGACGATCTGGCGCCCAACGAGTTGGCGGCGGTGGTGGCGGCCATGGTGTTCGAGGCCCGCCGGGAGAGTTTCGCGGGGGCGGACACGATGCCCGGAAATGCACGTCTGCGTCAGTCACTGGCGCAGACCGTCGAGATCTGGCGCGACGTCACCGCGACCGAGGCACGCCATCGTGTCGATGCGACCCGGGAACCCGACACCGGATTCTCCGTCGCGGTCTCCCTGTGGTCATCGGGTCGTTCGCTGACCGAGGCGCTGGCCGCCGCGGGCGAACGCGGACAACTCTTGTCGCCGGGAGATTTCGTCCGGTGGAACCGACAGGTCGTCGACCTTCTCGAACAGATCCGGCTCGGCGTCGGACCGCAGGCACCCCTCGCCGACTCTGCTCGCGCGGCAGTCGCCGGAATCCGTCGCGGAGTGGTTGCCGCGGAGCTCGGGTGAGCGTCTATCTCGTCCACCGCCCACGCCCGACGGTTCGACGATCTGGCACGAACTGTGAGGTAACGTTCTCCACGCGGCCGGAGGTCGGGGTGGGCCGGCCCGGGCGGGATCGGCGACGATCGCGTCCGGGGCGTGCGGGTACGCACCTCGTCGCCGGCCCTGTCCTGGCGTAGCAGGCCCTGTCGAGGGCGGAGCGGGAGAACCATGAGCGAGCCGAGCGATCCGAATCGTCCAGGCGGACAACAGCCGTCGAACCCGGACGGACCGGCCGAACCCGGCACCACCGGCGACTCCTCGGACGCCGCGGCGAACGCATCGGAACAGCCTGCGCCGGGTTATCCCGCAGGGTACGGCGGATCGACCCCGCCCTATGGTGAGCCTCCGGCACCAGGGGGTTATGGGGCACCCCAGTACGGGACCCCCCAATACGGTTCACCCCAGCAGTACGGTGCACCCCAGCAATACGGCTCAGCTCCGCACAATCAGCCGGGCCCCGGGCAGCCGGGCGCCTACGGTGGCGGCGATGCGTCGCAGACGCCGCCGGGATATGGCGCGCCGGCTCAGCCGGCCGGGCCCGGGCAGTACGGGGCGCCCGGCCAGTACGGGGCACCGCAACAATATGGGGCACCGCAACAATATGGGGAGCCCGGCCAGTACGGCGCGCCGCCACAATATGGGGCGCCGGGTCAATACGCGGCGCCGGGACAGTACCCGGGGCCCGGCCAGTACGGGTCTCAGCCGCAGTACGGAGCACCCGGACCACAGCCCGGTAACCAGGGGGCCGCACCGCAAGGAGGGTACGGCCCGCCGCCCAGTGGCTACCCGACGACCGATCAGCAACCGGCCGCCCAGCAGTTCGGTGGCGACCAGTTCTCGGCGATGGCGACCCCACCGTCCAACAAGCGCACCCGCACCATGCTGATCGGCGGCGGTGTCTTGCTACTGCTCGTCGCCGCGGTTCTGGCGTTCACCGCGTTCGTCGCACCCGGTTGGGCGCCCAAGACGATCTCGCAGGATGCCGTGCAGGATGGCGTCGAGAAGATTCTCGTGGAGGAGTACCAGGCCAGCGAGGTCAGCGGTGTGACCTGTCCGTCCGGCGAGCGGGTCTCCGAGGGGCACTCGTTCGAGTGCACCGCCGTGATCGGCGGGCAGGATCAGTCGGTCACCGTCACCTTCGTCGACGACGACGGCACCTACGTGGTCTCGCGGCCGACGAACTGAGACGGCCGGCGCCCGGGCTCATGTCCAGCCGAGCGCCTTCGAGAGCCGCGAGACCGAAGCGCCGATCCCGAGTTCGTCGACGAGGTCGGCGAGCCCGCCCGGTTCTGCCGGTTCGCTCGGCAGCAGGTCGGTGCTGCTGTCGATGGTCTCGGCGTCGGTCTTGACGAACACCACCGTCCGCGCGGCATCGAGGTAGTCGGCGGCTGCCAGCAACGCCTTGCGGTTGCGCGGAGTCAGCGATGATCCGGGATCCGCGGCGGCCGCCTCGAGTGCGTCGAGCGTGCCGTACTCGGTGATCAGTTTCGCCGCGGTCTTCTCGCCGATGCCACTGACCCCCGGAAGACCGTCGGAGGAGTCGCCGCGCAGCATCGACATCTCGGCGTAGGCCATCCCGGCACGTTCGACCGGCACCGCGTACTTCTCCGCGACTTCGACCGGCCCCATCATCTCGGCCTTCGCGAGGCCGCGGCCCACATACAGCACCCGCACCGCCACCGGGTCGTCGGCAACCACTTGCAGCAGGTCGCGGTCGCCGCTGACGACGATCACCGGGTCGGTCGACTCCTCGTAGGCCAACGTGCCGATCACGTCGTCGGCCTCGCAGCCGGGCGCACCGGACGTCGCGATCCCCGCGCATCTCAGCACATCGAGGATCATGTCCACCTGCGGCGTCAGTGTGTCCGGAACCACCTCGACATCGACGGCGTCGTCGGCTGCCGAGTCGCCACTGTGCGGCGCCTCTTCCGCGACCCGATGTGCCTTGTACGAAGGGATGAGGTCGGTGCGGAACGTCGGCCGCCAGTCGAGGTCCAGACAGACGACCAGGCGGGTCGGCTCTTCGCGCGTCACCAGCGCTGCGATGGTGTCGACGAATCCGCGGACCGCGTTGACGGGCCGGCCGTCCGGGGACGTCATCTTCTCGGGGAGGGCGAAGAAGGATCGGAACCACAGGCTGGCTCCGTCGAGGAGCATCAGAGATCCGGACATGGGCTCAACTCTGTCATGTCGGACGGACGAGCGGCGGAGCTGATGCCGGGCGGGTGCGTGTTGCGGCGGTAGGCTGCGCTACATGGCCTACCGGTTCGCATCCGATGTCTACCGCCACCGGCTCGAGCGCGCTCGCGCCCTGACCGCCGCCGCCGGCCTCGACGCGTTGGTCGTCTCCACCGGCCCGGATCTGCGGTATCTCACGGGTTCCCGCGCCGACACCTTCGAGCGGCTGACCGCGCTGGTCGTGCCCGCCGACGACGAGCCCCGCCTGGTGGTGGCCCGCCTCGAACTGGCGTCGGTCCGTGACTCCGCGCTGGGTGACCTCGACGTCGAGATGGCCGCCTGGGTGGACGGCGAGGACCCGTACGCGATCGCGCTGTCCGGCCTTCCGGCCTCGGCCCGGGTCGCGGTCTGTGACACGATGCCCGCACTTCACGTCGTCCCGATCGCCACTCGCACCGGCACCCCGCCCGTACTGGCCACGGACGTCTTACGCGAACTCCGGATGATCAAGGACGACAGCGAGATCGACTCCCTCCGGCAAGCGGGCGCGGCGATCGACCGCGTGCACGCGCGAATGGGGGAATGGCTGAAGCCCGGCCGCACCGAGCGGGCCGTCGCCGACGACATCCGCGCGGCGATACTCGCCGAAGGGCACACCGAAGCGGCGTTCATCATCGTCGGCTCGGGCCCGCACGGAGCCGATCCCCACCACGAGTTCTCCGATCGCGTGATCGAGCCCGACGACGTCGTCGTCATCGACATCGGCGGGCCGGTGGAGCCCGGCTACAACTCCGACTCCACCCGCACCTACTGCTTCGCCGAGCCTGCCGGTGACGTCGCGGAGGCGTACGCGGCACTGCAGGAAGCACAGCGCACGGCGGTGGCGGCAATCCGACCGGGGGTCACCGCGGAATCCGTGGACGCCGTCGCGCGCGACCATCTCCGCGACCACGGTCTCGCCGACGCCTTCATCCATCGGACCGGACACGGTATCGGGTTGTCGGTACACGAGGAGCCCTACATCGTGAGCGGCAACGACATCCCGCTACGGCCCGGCATGGCGTTCAGCGTCGAACCGGGTGTGTACTTCGACGGTCGTTGGGGCGCGCGGATCGAGGACATCGTCGTCGTCACCGACGACGGCTGCGAGCCGATGAACACGCGACCGCACGACCTGCAGGTGCTGTAGCCGCCCTTCGTGACGGTCCTCCGCTAGCGCTCCGGACCTCCTCAGGGATCGGGGGAAATAACCCACCCCGGTCCCTGAGGAGCCCGCGAACGGAGTGAGTGGGCGTCACGAAGGGCGCCCAGATCAGCCGAACAACCGGGCCGAACCCAGCACCCGGGACACGCGGATCTCGATCACCACCCGTCGCGGATTGGGTTTCGGTTGCCGGTAGCGCCCTGCATAGCGTTCCTCGGCCTCGCGAACCCGCTCCGGCTCGCGGCGCACCGTCGCCGGGCCCTCGAGCGTCAGCCACCGGGGTCCGTCGATGTTGGTCACGGCCGCGTATCCGCCCCGCTCCACGTTGCGCACCTTCTGGTTGCCGTCGGAGGTGATCACCCGGGCGAGTCCGTGCTCCGCGTCCCAGGTGAAGCCCACGGCGACGACATGCGGTGACCCGTCGGACCGTAGCGTCGCCAACGTCGCGAGGTGGCGTTCGGCGAGGAACTCCGTGCCGGCGGGGCCGAGATCGTCGGGGGTGCGGGTCATGCCATCACGCTAACGCAGGATGCGATACTGCTAGCCATGGCCCAACGCGACCCGGACGGAACCATTCTCCTGTTCGGTGGACGCAGCGAGATCGGTGTCGCGTTGGCCCGGCGTCTCGCGCCCGGCCGGCACGTCGTGCTCGCGGCGCGCCGGCCCGACGACCTCGCCGACGAGACCGCCGCACTGCTCGCCGCTGGCGCCACCGAGGTGCACACGGTCGCATTTGACGCCGACGACACCGACTCCCATCCCACGCTCGTCGCGGCCCTGGTCGAGAAACACGGACCGATCGAGGCGGCGATCGTCGCATTCGGCATCCTCGGCGATCAAGCGCGCGCCGAGGCCGACGTCGCCCACGCGCTACAGATCGCGCACACCGATTACCTCGCGCAGGTCAGTGTGCTCATCCCGCTCGCGCAGGCATTCCGGGTACAGCGGTCGGGCACGATCGTCGTGTTCTCGTCCGTGGCCGGTGTCCGCGTTCGTCGCGCCAACTATGTCTACGGCTCCACCAAGGCCGGTCTCGACGGCTTCGCCGGCGGCATGGCGGATTCGTTGCACGGCACCGGAGCTCGACTTCTGCTGGCACGTCCAGGCTTCGTCGTCGGCCAGATGACGAAGGAGCTGATGGCCGATGGCGTCAAGCCCGCACCGTTCTCCGTCGACGCCGAAGCGGTGGCCGACGCCGTCGCCCGCGCCTATCGACGTGGTCGCACCGACGTGTGGATACCGGGAATCCTGAGGTTCGTGTTCATCGGCATGCGCCTGCTTCCACGCGCGATCTGGCGGCGGTTGCCGCGATGAGCGGATCGTTCGTCGTGGTCGGCATCGGGGCCGACGGGTGGGACGGGCTGACCCGTCGGGCGCAGACCGAGCTCGCCGGCGCCCAGATCATCCTCGGATCGCATCGTCAGCTCGACCTGCTCCCGGATCTGCCGGCGCGGCGCGAACCGTGGTCGTCGCCGATGAGCGCGCATCTGCACCGCGTCCTCACCGACGGCCACGATGGGGTCCGGCATGTGCTGGCCAGCGGCGATCCGATGTTCCATGGCATCGGGACGAGCATCGTGCGAGCCGTCGGCGCCGACCGCGTACGTGTCCTTCCTGCGGTGTCGAGTGCCGCGCTGGCGTGTGCCCGTCTCGGCTGGGATCTGTCCGAGGTCCGAGTGGTCAGCCTGGTGACCCACGACGTCGCCACCCTCGCCGACGAACTGGACGACGGTCGCGACCTGCTCATCCTCAGCCGCGGCGCGGCCACCCCGTCGCAGGTCGCGAAACTGCTGGCGGACAACGGATACGGTTGGTCGTCGATGACCGTGCTGGAACAGCTCGGTGGTGACTCCGAGACGGTGGTCCGCGGGGTCGCCCGCACCTGGGCGCGGCCGCCCGGTGACCCGCTGAACATCGTCGCCGTCGGTTGTGTCGGCCCCGGCCGTTCCCGCGCACCGGGCCGACCCGACGACGCGTATGTGAACGACGGCCAGATCACCAAGCAGCCGATTCGGGCGCTGACCGTCTCGGCGCTCGCTCCGGTGCGCCGACAACTGCTGTGGGACATCGGTTCCGGGTCCGGCAGTATCGCCATCGAATGGCTCCGGGCGGAACCGACCGGACGCGCGGTGGCCTTCGAGCGCAGCTCGGACAGACGTGACCGATTGCAGGACAACGCGTTACACCACGGTGTGCACGAGCGCCTCACCGTTCTCGGCGCGGCCCCGCAGAAGTGTGCCGCGGCACCGGACCCGGACGCGGTCTTCATCGGTGGAGGCCTCGACCGCGAGCTGCTCTCCCGGGTCTGGGAGCTGATCCCGCCCGGCGGCCGGCTCGTCGCCAATGCGGTCACCCTGGAGACCCAGGCACTGCTCGGCGAGTGGTTCGCGAACCACGGCGGGACGTTGCGTCGACATTCCGTCGAGACGGCCGCGCCGCTGGGGACGATGACGACATGGCGTCCCGCCTTGCCGATCGTCCAGTGGGTGGTGGATCGACCGTGACCGTCTACGTCATCGGCGCCGGTCCCGGTGCACCGGATCTGATCACGCTGCGCGGCGCGCAACTGCTGAAGCGGTGCCGGACCTGTCTGTACGCCGGGTCCCTGGTCCCGGCCGAACTGCTGGAGCTCTGCCCGCCGGGTGCGACATTGATCGACACCGCCCGCATGCCCCTGGCGCAGATCGTCTCCCACATCGTCGACGCACATACGGCCGGCGACGACGTGGCGCGCCTGCACTCCGGGGATCCGTCGTTGTACTCGGCGATGACCGAGCAGCGCCGCGAACTCGCCGCCCATGGCATCCCGGTCGAGGTGGTGCCCGGGGTCCCGGCGTTCGCTGCCGCCGCCGCGGCGCTCGACGCCGAGCTGACCGTGCCCGGTGTCGGGCAGAGTCTGCTGATCACCCGGGTGTCCACATTGTCGACCGCCATGCCGCACGGCGAGGAACTCGAACGGCTCGCGGCCACCGGCATCACCCTCGCCCTGCATCTCGCCGCCCACCGGGCCGAGGAGATCGTCGATGCGCTGGTCCCACACTACGGTCCCCGGTGTCCCACCGCCACAGTCGCTTTCGCCACTCGCGCCGATCAGCAGATCGTTCGCTGTCCGCTCGCCGAGTTACCCGGAGCGCTCGAGGCCGCCGGGATCCGTCGCACCGCGGTCATCTTCGTCGGCCGCGTCCTGGACCCGAATGTTCATCCCGAGGTCAGCGACAGCTACCTGTACTCCGAGGCCCGCATGACCAAACTCCGTGCCGACGAGCACCGTGACGACAAACTCCGTGACGATGGGTGAGGGTCGGATCCTGCTGCTCGGCGGGACCGGAGAGGCCCGCGAGCTCGCGACCCAGTTGGTGTCCGCCGACATCCCGGTGGTGAGCTCGTTGGCCGGGCGGGTCCGGGATCCCCGGCTACCGGTGGGGGACGTGCGAATCGGCGGGTTCGGTGGTGTCGACGGGCTCGTCACGTGGCTTCGGGAACACGAGATCTCCGGGGTCGTCGACGCGACACACCCGTTCGCGCAGACGATGACCGAGCACGCCGCCGCCGCGGCGCAGCGCCTCGGCACTCCGCTGTTGCGCCTACGTCGTCCTCCGTGGGAGCCGGATGCCGACGACAGCTGGCAACTGGTGTCCGACATCGATGCCGCCGCACGCACGGTCAGCCGCCTGGCGGACACGCACGATGGGTTGCGCGTGTTCCTGACCACCGGCCGACAGGACGTCACGACCTTCTCCGCCCTGGCCGATGCGTGGTTCCTCATCCGCGTCGTCGACCCACCGACGGGGGCGCTGCCACCGCGGTATCAGATCCTGCGCTCGCGGGGACCCTACGACCTCGATCGCGAGCGGGACCTGATGCGCGACAACGGTATCGACGTACTGGTGACCAAGAACAGCGGGGGAGAACTGACCCGGGCGAAGCTGACGGCGGCCGCCGAACTCGGAATCCGGGTGGTCATGGTGCAGCGACCACCCGAACCGGCCGTCGGCGAGACGGTCGGGACGACATCGGCCGCGATGGACTGGGTCGTCGCCCTGTCGACCTGACCGGGATCGGACCGTCAGCCGTCGTGACGACGCGGCGTGTACACGAGGTCGCCCGCGGGGCGGGGTGCGATCGTGGTGGCCGACGACCCGATGATCAGCAACGTCCGCATGTCCACGACCGCCGGGTCGAGATCACCGACCGTGGTGGTGCGCAACGATTCCTCCGGTCTGCCGACGTCCCGGCCCAGAACGATCAGACGATCGGGTGAGGTCGTCTCCAACAGGATCTCGCGCAACCGCGTGACCTGCCAGGTTCGGCTGGCCGAGCCGGGGTTGTAGACGGCGACCGCGAGGTCGGCGGCGATTGCGTGCCGGATCCGGTCCTCGATGACCTCCCACGGCTTGAGTCGGTCCGACAGCGAGATGACCGCATAGTCGTGGCCGAGTGGCGCGCCGACAGCGGCGGCGACCGCGTTCGCCGCGGTGACCCCGGGCTGCACGCGCACGCCGACACCCTGCCACCTGGCTTCGGCGGCGACCTCCGCAACCGCGCTCGCCATCGCGAACACCCCGGGGTCACCCGAGGAGACCACAGCCACCCGGGCGCCACGCGCCGCGAGATCCAGGGCGAACTCCGCGCGTTCCGACTCGACGCGGTTGTCGCTCGCGTGGATGCGCTGACCCGGCCGCGGCGTGACGCGCGCCAGGTACGTCTTGTAGCCGACGAGGTCGGTGGCCCGAGCGAGTTCGGCGGCGACGGCGGGGGTGGTCAGATCATCGGCACCCGGCCCCAGACCGACCACCACGACCTCACCCGGCGCCTGGGTGCCGTGCCCGGCGCCGACCGGGCTGTTGCGTGGACCCGGCACCACGACCATCGAGAAGTACGGCACCTCTTCGGGATTCACGTCCGCCACCGGCAGCACCCGCTGCACCTGCGTCGACGCGCGCTCCACGTACCAGGCCTCGTCGAGGCGACCGGCCTGTGCGAGCGCCTCGCGCACTCGGACGAACGTTCGCCCCAGCTTGAGGACCGCGATCGCCTCGGCCGCCCGGAATCGGGCGGCCAGCGCCGGTGTCGGCAGGGTGCCCGGCACCACCGTCAGGGTTTCCTCACCCTCTACCAGGGGAATACCCACCGCCGCCGACGATGCGCTCACCGAGGTCACGCCCGGGATGATCTCCGTGTCGAACTCGGCGACGAGTCGCTTGTGCATGTGCATGTACGAACTGAAGAACAGTGGGTCACCCTCGGCGAGCAGCACGACGTCGCGGCCCGCGCGCAGGTGCTCGGCGAGTCGGGCGGCACTCGCGGTGTAGAAGTCGCGCAGCGCACCGTCATAGCCGCCCGGATGATCGGTGCCCTCGGTGGTCACCGGATACATCAGGCGTTCCTCGATCTGCCCGTCGCGCAGATACGGCTCGGCCACCGACCGGGCGATGCTGTTGCCGTGGCGCGCACAGTGATACGCGATCACGTCGGCGGCGGCGATCACGCGGGCAGCCTTCACCGTCACGAGTTCGCTGTCGCCGGGACCCAGCCCGACACCCCAGAGCTTTCCTGCCACCGTCGTCACTCCTCGGCACTCGCGAGAGCATTGATCGCCGCCGCGGTGATGGCCGAGCCACCCCGTCGGCCGGTGACGGTGATGAACTCGAGGTCGTCGCGGTCGGCGAGCGCGGCGCAGGATTCGGCCGCCCCGACGAAACCGACCGGCGCACCGACGATGGCGGCGGGACGGGGCGCACCGGCGTCGATCATGTCCAGGAGCGCGAAGAGCGCTGTCGGCGCGTTGCCGATGGCCACCACCGAGCCGGCCAGGCGCGGTCGCCAGAACTCCAGTGCGGCAGCGGTACGGGTGGTGCCCAGACGTTCGGCGAGATCCGGCAGCGACGGCTCACGTAGATGACACAGCACCTCGTTGTCGGCCGGGAGGCGTTTCCGGGTGACCCCGGCGGCCACCATCGAGGCGTCGCACAGGATCGGCGCCCCGGTGTTCAGCGCCGCCCGCGCGGCCCGCACGACACCGGCGGTCGCAACGACGTCGTCGGTGAGATCGGTCTGCCCACACGCGTGGATCATCCGGACGACCACCTGCGAGACGTCGGGGCCGAACGAGCTCAGATCCGATTCGGCGCGAATCGTGGCAAATGACTGGCGATAGATCGCGGCGCCGTCGCGCAGGTAGTCGGTCATGGTGCCCGCAAGCCTAACGACGGTGGGTGCGATACCCGTCGTCGGGCGTCGCCTCCACCAGGAGATGCGGCCCGGCGGGAGAACCGCACCGGCGCCCACATCCCACCCAGTGCTCGCGGTCCTCCACGGATTCACCGGCCCGGACCCGCTCCAGCAGATCGTCCCGGACGGGCGCGGCCGCCTTCGAGCAGCCGGGTGCGCCGACACAGCAACTGACCCGCGCCCACGGTGAGGACGCATCGAAGATCAGCCCCATCGGTGCGAGGACACGGACGACGGTCTCAGCGACACCTTCGTCGAGATCGCACAGCAGGATCTCCCGGTCAGGGGTGAAGATCAGCGGCTTGCCCACCGCCGCGAGAAACTCGGCGAGACGCGCCGGCAGCCGGCCCAGCTCCACCACGGCCCCGAGCAGGACCGCACCATCGTCCTGATCGAACCATCCGACGATCGGATCCGCGGCGTCGGTGGCGTCGGTGCTGGTCGCACCCCCGATCGCCGGCGCCAGGCGAGCCCGGACACCGGAGACGAGCGAGTCCCGCTGCTCGGCCGTCAGATCGCCGACGCGCCACGCCTGCGGCGCGACCGCGGTGAAGTCGTGGGCGACGTCGAGGAGCGCGGCGACGATCCCGTCCACGCCGGTGGCCGACCCGAGCAGCTCCCCGTCGACCATGATGTCGGCGACGATGCCGGTGGCGCCCACCGCATCTTTCGCCGCATCCGGAGCCTCCCGGCGGGCGAGCGCGCAGGCATCCGGACGCCGACGCACGATGTCACCACGACCGTCATCCACGCCGAGCAGGAAGCGCCCCGACAACGCCGTCGATCGGTCATCGGCGCGCAGGCCGGCGTCGAGGGCATCGGCGACCGGCCACACGTCGGCTGCACCGCCGATGCGGCCCGTCAACGGACTGACCTCGATGTTGCGCACCGTGTCGTGGGTCTTGCTGGGAGCCAGTCCCGCGTCGATCACCGCCTGCGCCACCGCGGCGACATCGGAGATTCCGCGCAATTGCAGGTTACCTCGAGCGGTCGGCTCGAGGAATCCGTCGCCGTGCGCGGCCGCCGCCTGCGCGAGGATCTCGAGCTGCCCCGGCTGTATCCGGCCCCCCGGCAGCCGCACCCGGGCCACCGCACCGTCGGCGGCCGCGTGCGTACTGAACACACCCGGGCAGCGGTCGGCGACGTCGCGGTGGGTCGGCTGGGTCACGGATTCCAGGGTAGGCCTCGGCTGCGTCGTAGCCGGGCCTGACCGCGTTCGAGGGCTACAACTAGGCTGAATGCACCGAGTGCGACAGAAGCCGGTGCGAGGCCGGCACGGTCGCGCCACTGTGACGGTGACCGGCACACGCCGGACGCCGAAGTCAGACCTGCGCCTCGGTGACCAAACGGACCACGCCGGGGCCGCACAGCGGCTCCGCCGACACACACCGGGCGCGCCTCCCGGCGAGGAGATCTGACGATGCTTCTGCTGCTCTCGACCTCGGACACGGACCTGATCACCGCGGCCGCCGGTGATGCCGACTTCACCGTCGCCAATCCGTCCCGCATCCTCGTCGACGACATCCCCGAACTCACGGGCGATGCCGATCTCGTCGTCGTACGCATCCTGGGTGGGGTCCGCGCCTGGGAGGAAGGGCTGACCGCGGTCGCGGCGACCGGTAAGCCGCTCGTCGTGTGTTCCGGGGAGCAGCAACCCGACCCGGACCTGATGGCGTTGTCGACGGTTCCCGCCGGCGTCGTCGCCGAGGCCCACAACTACCTCGCGGCCGGTGGCGTGGCGAACCTGGTCAACCTGCACAACTTCCTCTCCGACACCGTGCTGCTGACAGGTCTCGGTTTCGAACCGCCACAGCAGACCCCGGCCTGGGGCATCCTCGAACGCTCCCCGCGCCCGGCCGCCGCGCCCGCAGTCGCCGACGCCCCCACAGTCGCCGTCCTCTACTATCGAGCGCAGCATCTGGCCGGCAACACCCGGTACGTCGACGCGCTGTGTGCCGCCATCGAGGACCGTGGTGCGCGGGCACTGCCGATCTTCTGCGCCTCCCTGCGCACCGCGCCCGACGATCTCATCGACCTGCTGGGCACCGCCGACGCCCTGGTCGTCACGGTGCTCGCCGCGGGTGGCGCCACGCCCGCGACGGCGTCCGCGGGCGGGGACGACGACGCATGGAACATCGAACGCCTCGCCGCGCTCGACATCCCGATCCTGCAGGGCCTGTGCCTGACCGGCTCCCGCGCGGACTGGGCGGCCACCGACGACGGACTGTCACCGCTGGACGTGGCCACCCAGGTCGCGGTCCCCGAGTTCGACGGCCGGATCATCACGGTGCCGTTCTCTTTCAAGGAGTTCGACGACAACGGTCTGCCGTGGTACCAGCCGGATCACGAGCGGTGTGCCCGGGTGGCCGGGATCGCCGTCGCGCACGCCCGGCTGCGCGCCATCGCGGCGCCCGACCGTCGGGTGGCGCTGATGCTGTCGGCCTACCCGACCAAACATGCGCGGATCGGCAACGCCGTCGGCCTCGATACTCCGCGCAGCCTGTTGCATCTCCTCGACGCATTGCGCACCGCCGGCTACGACATCGGGCCGACCGACGGCCCCGGCGCGATACCCGGTCTGGCGGAATCGGATTCGGACGCACTGATCCACGCGATCATCGAAGCCGGGGGACAGGATCCGGACTGGCTCACCGAGGAGACCCTCGCGGCGAACCCGATCCGGGTATCCGCGGCCGACTACCGGCGCTGGTTCGCCACGCTGCCGGAGACATTGCGCGACGCCGTCGAAGAGCATTGGGGGCCGGCGCCCGGCGAGCTCTTCGTCGACCGATCGGCCAACCCCGACGGCGACATCGTCGTCGCCGCGATGCGGTTCGGCAACATCGTGCTGATGGTGCAGCCGCCACGCGGCTTCGGCGAGAACCCGGTGGCCATCTACCACGACCCGGATCTGCCGCCGTCGCACCACTATCTGGCGTCCTACCGCTGGCTCACCGGCCGCGGCGACCGCGACTCTGCCAACACCGACACCGCCGACATCGACGGTTTCGGGGCCGACGCGATCGTGCACGTCGGCAAGCACGGCAACCTGGAGTGGCTGCCCGGCAAGACCCTGGGCATGTCCGCCGAGTGCGGCACCGACGCCGCCCTCGGTGACGTTCCGCTGATCTACCCGTTCCTGGTCAACGACCCGGGGGAGGGCACGCAGGCCAAACGCCGCGCGCACGCCGTCCTCGTCGACCATCTGATCCCGCCGATGGCCCGCGCCGAGTCCTACGGCGACATCTCACGCCTCGAGCAGCTGCTCGACGAGCACGCCAACATCTCCGCCCTCGACCCGGCGAAACTGCCCGCGATCCGACAGCAGATCTGGACCCTGCTGACGGCGGCGAAGATGGACCACGACCTCGGCCTGTCCGAACGACCGGACGAGGACGTGTTCGACGACATGTTGCTGCACGTCGACGGCTGGCTGTGCGAGATCAAGGACGTCCAGATCCGCGACGGCCTGCACGTGCTGGGCGAGGCGCCCGCCCACGACAACGAGGTCGACCTCGTCCTGGCGATGTTGCGTGCCCGCCAGCTGTGGGGCGGCAGTCAGGCGCTGCCGGGTCTGCGTGAGGCGCTCGGTCTGTCCGAGGACGGCAGTGCGGGCCGCGGCACCGTCGACGACGTCGAGGCGACCGCCCGGGAACTCGTCGCCGCATGCGCGAAAGGGGAGTGGTCGCCGCAGTCCATCGCCGACCCCGCCACCGGTCATCCGCCGGCCGTCGGCGACATCCTCACATTCGCGGCCCGCGAGGTGATCCCCCGGCTGCGCCAGACGACCCGCGAGATCGACCAGATCCTCCGCGCGCTCGACGGTCGCTTCATCGAGGCCGGGCCCAGTGGCTCCCCGCTGCGCGGCCTGATCAACGTGCTGCCGACCGGCCGCAACTTCTACTCGGTCGACCCGAAGGCCGTCCCGAGCAGGCTGGCCTGGGAGACCGGCCGCGCCCTGGCCGATTCCCTGCTGCAGCGCTATCTCGACGACCACGGGTCCTATCCGGCGTCGGTCGGCCTGTCGGTGTGGGGCACCAGTGCGATGCGGACCTCCGGCGACGACATCGCCGAGGTACTCGCGTTGTTGGGTGTCATGCCGATCTGGGACGAGGCGTCCCGCCGGGTGTCCGACCTCGAACTCATCCCGCTCACCGAACTCGGCCGGCCCCGCATCGACGTCACCGTCCGCATCTCCGGTTTCTTCCGCGACGCGTTCCCGCACGTGGTGACCATGCTCGACGACGCGGTGGCGCTGGCGGCCGCCGCCGACGAACCCGACGAGCAGAACTTCGTCGCCGCGCACGTGCGCGCGGCGACGGCCGAACACGGCGACCACCGCCGGGCCGTGTCCCGCATCTTCGGATCCAAACCGGGCACCTACGGAGCCGGACTGCTGCAACTGATCGACTCGCGGGAGTGGCGGAGCGACGCCGATCTCGCGCAGGTGTACACCGAATGGGGTGGCTACGCCTACGGCCGTGACCTCGCCGGGGTGCCCGCCGTCGACGACATGCGCGCGGCCTACCGACGAATCGCGGTGGCGGCCAAGAACACCGATACGCGCGAACACGACATCGCCGACTCCGACGACTACTTCCAGTACCACGGCGGCATGGTCACCACCGTCCGCGCACTCACCGGCAAGGACCCGGACGCCTACATAGGTGACAGCACCCGGCCGGATTCGGTCCGGACCCGGACCCTGTCGGAGGAGACCAGCCGGGTGTTCCGGGCGCGCGTCGTCAACCCCCGGTGGATCTCCGCGATGCAGCGCCACGGCTACAAGGGCGCATTCGAGATGGCGGCGACCGTCGACTACCTGTTCGGCTACGACGCCACCACCAACGTGGTCGCCGACTGGATGTACGAGAAGCTGACCGAGGCCTATGTCCTGGACGAGGACAATCAGCGGTTCATGCAGCAGTCCAATCCGTGGGCGCTCCACGGGATCGCCGAACGCCTGCTGGAGGCCGTCGAACGCGACCTGTGGGAACAGCCACCCGCCGACATGCTCGACCAGCTGCGGCAGGTGTACCTGCAGACCGAGGGCGACATCGAAGGTCGTGACGGCTGACCGCGAGTGTCCCGCGTCGGAAATTCGTTTCATGAGTTCGGCGGTCCAGGTGGATGCATCGCGAGGCGGCGGAGGAGCAGGTACTGGATGTACCTGCGACGACGCCAACGAAGCGAGGCGCCGCCTGGACGTCGAAATCATCAACGAATTTCCGACGCGGGACACTGGCCCGCCGTTTTCGAGAAACCCGGCCGAATCGGGAGAAATCCGACCCTGTGTGACGTTGTACGAACAGGGAGAGACCTGCGTCCACCGCCCGTGGGCGCCGCGACGAATCCCGGAAAGGCAGAGTCGGCATGCGAATGCTGTACGTGATCGCCTACTTCGCGATCGAGATCGGTGCGTTTGTCGCCATGGCCCACTTCCTGGGCCTGGGATGGGCCGTGCTGATCACCCTGGCCGCGGTGGTGGCCGGGTTCGCGCTGCTACAACAGCAGGGCCGGAAGGTGTTCGCCGAGCTCGGCCGTGCCTCGCGCAACGAGGTCGACCCGCGCGGCCCGCTGACCGACACCGCTCTGCTGGCCGCCGCGACGCTGCTCATGGTGGTGCCGGGCATCGTCTCGACCGCCGTGGGATTGCTGCTGCTCGCGCCGCCCGTGCGGCGGGGACTGCGTCCGGTCGTCGCCGCCGCGGGCGCCAAGAGCTTTGCCGCGAGCATGAACCGCGCGGGGCTGTATGCCTCTGGCATCTACGTGCGGGGCGGCACGGTCGTCGACGGCACCGTCGTGGAGACCGACGGTACGGTCCGGACGCCTCCGTCCACGGATTCCGACAACCGCGGGCTGCCGCGGGGCCACTGACCCGTCGCCGACCGACGCAGGGCACACTGGACGACCGTGACCACGGAACTGCTCCTGGGCGGAGCCGTCTATTCACCCACAGCCCCTGACGCGACCGCGATGGCCATCACCGACGGTGTCATCGTCTGGGTCGGCACCGACGAGGTCGGGCGGGCACTGCACCCGGATGCGCAGGTCATCGACTTGGGCGGCCGTTTCGTCGCCCCCGGCTTCGTCGACTCGCACGTCCATCTGACCTCCACCGGGCTGGGACTCGCCGGTCTGACACTCAACGACACCACCGACCGGTCCGACTGCCTCCGCCGGGTCGCGGAGTACGCCGCCGGCACCGACGAGGGTGAGCTGATCTGGGGTCTGGGCTGGGACGACTCGGGGTGGACCGGGCCGGATGCCGACGAGAACCGATTCCCGACCACCAGCGAGATCGACGCCGTGGTCGGGAACCTGCCCGCCTACCTCGCCCGCATCGACGAGCACTCCGCGGTCGCGTCCACCGCGCTCCGCCGGCTCGTGCCCGAACTGGCGGATGCTGCCGGCTACCACCCCGAGGAACCGCTGGTCGCCGAGGCACATCACCTCGTCCGCGGGGCCGCCCGGCAGCTCGTCACCGCCGCCCAACGCGTACGCGCGCAACGCCGCGCCCTCGACAACGCCGCCGCGCACGGCGTCGTCGCCGTCCACGAGAACGGTGGACCGGACATCAGCGGCCTCGACGACTTCCTGTCCCTCGCTGACCTCGACCACCCGGTCGAGGTTCGTCGCTATTGGGGACAGCCGGTCGAGAGCGCCGAGCACGCGCGTGAACTGCTGTCCATCAGTCGTGCTGACGCGTTGGCCGGCGACCTGTTCATCGACGGTGCGTTCGGGTCGCACACCGCCTGGCTGACCGCGCCGTATCACGACGACCCGGGGCACACCGGGATCAGCTACCTCGACTACGAGACCATCCGAGACCACATCCGGGCGTGTACCGAGATCCGGATCCAGGCCGGGTTCCATGTGATCGGCGACGCCGCGACCGCGGCGGTCGTCGCGGCCTTCGACGAACTGGCAACCGAGCTCGGTACGCCGGCGCTGGCGCGCTGCGCGCACCGTCTCGAGCACGCCGAGATGGTGACCCCGGCGCAGGCCGAGGTGCTGGCGCGATGCGGGGTCGTGGCCAGCATGCAGCCGCTGTTCGATGCGGCGTGGGGTGGTCCGGGTGACCTGTATGAGCAGCGTCTCGGTGCCACGCGAGCGGCCGGGCTCAACGACTTCGCCGGACATGCGCGTGCGGGCCTGGCACTGGCGTTCTCGTCGGACGCCCCGGTCACCCCGATCGACCCGTGGGCGACCATCCGGGCCGCGGTTCATCATCACCAGCCACGCAACGCGATCTCGGCACGCGGCGCCTTCGCCGCGGTCACCCGCGGGGGGTGGCGTGCGGCCGGAGTCAACGACGGAATGGCCGGCACATTGGTGCCCGGCGCACCCGCGAGCTATGCGGTGTGGGACGTCGACGACCTCGTTGTCGCCGGGTCTCACGAGAGCGTGCAGCGGTGGTCCACCGACCCGCGATCGCGGGTGCCGGCGTTGCCCGACATCGCCCCCGATGCCCGGCTGCCCCGCTGTGTCCGCACGGTGCACCGCCGCGAGGTCCTGTTCGACATCGGGGTGCTCGACGGCGGCGGATCGTGACGGCCGACCCAGGGATCGGCGGCCGACGAGTCCCGTCATCACGGATGATCCTGGCGTTACGGACCGGGGTGGCCGCGCTCGCGGGGGTCGCGATGTGGGCGGCCTTCCCGCCACGCAACCTGTGGTTCCTCGCCGTGGTCGGCCTCGGTCTGCTGGCCGCCGCGCTCGGCGCGGGTCGACCACGGGTCCGCACCGGCGTGTGGCTGGGTTTCGTCTTCGGCCTCGCGTTCTTCGTCCCACTGCTGCCGTGGATCGGGGTGTACGTCGGGCCACTGCCGTGGTTGGCCCTCGCCGTTGCGCTCGCCTTGTACACGGCGTTGTTCGGACTGATCGCGGTCATCACCATGCGGCTACCGGTTCCGCCGGTGTGGTTCACCCTGTCGTGGGTCCTGGTCGAATGGTTGCGGTCGTCGTTCCCGTTCGGCGGTTTCCCCTGGGGCAGAGCCGCGTTCAGTCAAGTCGACGGACCGTTGCTCCCGCTCGCCTCGGTGTTGGGGGCGCCGGGACTGTCGGCGGCGGTGGCGCTGCTGGGTGCGTCGATCGCCTGGCTGGCCCAGGTGGCGATCCGCGCGGTGCGCGACGGTGATCATCATGGCCGGCAGACGGTGCGCGTCGCAGCCCTCGCCGTGGTCCTGGCCCTCGTCGGTCCGGTCGCCGCGATCGCGCTGACCCCGGACACCGTCGACCGCAATGTCGCGGCATCGTCGGTGCGGGTGGCCGCCATCCAGGGCAACGTGCCGCGACTGGGGTTGGACTTCAATGCTCAGCGCCGAGCCGTCCTCGACAACCACGTCCGCGAGACGAAAGCACTGGCTGCCGCCGTCCGTAGCGGAGTGGCCGCCCAGCCGGACCTGGTGGCCTGGCCGGAGAACGCGTCGGACATCTCGCCGCTGGCCAACCCCGACGCCGCGGCGGAGATCACCGAGGCGTCGGTCTCGGTGGGCGCGCCGATCCTCGTCGGCACCCTGGTGATGAATCCGGACGGCCGGCCCACGAACACCGTCCTGGTGTGGGATGGGCAGCGCGGACCGGTCGACCGCTACGACAAACAGATCATCCAACCCTTCGGGGAGTATCTGCCGTGGCGCGGCTTCTTCCGGATGTTCTCGTCGTACGCCGACATGGCCGGAAACTTCCGTCCCGGTTCCGGGCCGTCCACGGTGACCGTGCCCGGCAGGTCCGGAACGGTCGAGGTGGGCGTGTCGACCTGCTGGGAGGTGGCGTTCGACCGATCGGCGCGCAAGGCCGTCGACGACGGCGCGCAGATCCTGTACATCCCCACCAACAACGCCACCTTCGGCCGTACCGAGATGACCTACCAGCAGCTCGCGATGTCGCAGGTGCGAGCGGTCGAGCACGGGCGGGCCGCCGTGGTCGCAGCGACCAGCGGGGTCAGCGCGATCATCGACCCCGACGGCATGATCATCGAACAGAGCGGGATCTTCACGCCCGCGGTGCTGACGAGCCGCCTGCCGCTGCATGACGAGCGCACCTGGGCGACGCGTCTCGGCGACTGGCCACTCACGACGGCGATCGTGATCGCCGCCATCGGGTTTTTGTTCGCACTGACACGGCATACTAGGTTCTCTCTGACACGACTCGGATCGCGAGACCCAGGCCCGGTGACCCGATCAGACAGCGCCACACAGCCGGACAGGGCCACACAGCCGGGCAGGGCCACACAGCCGGACAGGGCGGCACAGGCGGACAGGGTCACAGGATCAGATAAGGAGCTCGGTGGCATTGGGTGAACCGAAAGCCGGGAACGAACAACCAGGGGAGAGTCCGGACGGGGCCCTACCAGGGGTGGTCGGTGCTCGCGGCGACCGGGCTCTGGTTGTCGTCCCGACCTTCAACGAACGCGAGAACCTTCCCGTCATCGTGACCCGCCTCCAGGAGGCGCTACCCGGTGTGCACGTGCTGGTCGTCGACGATTCCAGCCCCGACGGCACCGGTGACGTCGCCGACGAACTCGCAGCGGCCGACCCCGACAACCGCCTACACGTCCTGCACCGCACCGAGAAGGACGGGCTCGGCAAGGCCTATCTGGCCGGATTCGCCTGGGGCCTCGAGCGGGAGTACGCGGTGATCATCGAGATGGACGCCGACGGCAGCCACGCTCCCGAACAACTACATCGTCTGCTGGACGCCATCAACGACGGTGCCGACCTGGTGATCGGTTCCCGGTACGTGCCGGGTGGCCGGCTCGTCAACTGGCCGCGGCACCGCGAACTGTTGTCGCGAGGAGCCAACACCTACGCACGCCTCGCGCTCGGCGCACGGGTGCATGACATCACCGCGGGCTTTCGTGCCTACCGCAGGCAGGTGCTGGAGAAGATTCAGCTCGACACCGTGGAGTCGGCGGGCTACTGCTTCCAGATCGACCTGGCGTGGCGGGCGGTGCGCGCCGGATTCGACGTCCGCGAGGTGCCGATCACGTTCACCGAACGTGAGGTCGGCGAGTCGAAGATGAGCGGCGGCGTGATGACCGAGGCCTTCCTGATGGTGGCCCGGTGGGGGATCGAGAGCCGACTCGAACGGTTCGGCCGGAGGAGCTGAGCAGAGACACGACACCGGCCGGGTGATCCACCCGGCCGGTGTCGTTGATCAACCACGGTCGTCAAACTGCGGTCGTCAGAACCTCACGGTCAGTTCGTGACGCCCTTGCGCCGCTGTTTCAGCAGTTCGAGCCGCTCGTTGAGGAGCACCTCGAGTTCCTCTTCGGAACGCCGCTCGAGGAGCATGTCCCAGTGGGTGCGTGGCGGCTTGGTCTTCTTCTCCTCGGGTTCGGCGCCCTCGAGGATGGTCCCCTCCATGCCGTTCTTGCACGGCCACTTCGACGGGACCTCCGCGTCGTCGGCGAACGGGACGTCGAAGATCTCACCGTTGTCGGTGCGGTACTGGACGATGCGTCGTGGTGCGAGGTCGTGATCGCGATCGGTCTCGTAGCTCACCGCACCGAGGCGGCTACCCCGAAGTACTCGATCTGCCATAAAACTTTCCTCTCAACATCTCTCGTCGGGCGCCGAGTTCGCGGCCGATCCGTGCACGTCCCGTGGGCGTGTCAGAGCGGCGTCATCCGACGCTGATCATGTTCATTCTACGCGCGTCTCCGGAACCGCCCGGGGACGCCACGTCCCGCGATGGTCGGCGGACCCCGGTACGGTCGACTCCGTGGATGACCCGCGCCGGCGACCGTATTCCTGCTCGTGGTGTGGTCGCAGCATGGTCGACTCCGACCACGGCCGCCGCCGCAAGTACTGCAAGCAGTCCTGCCGGCAACGCGCCTATGAACAAAGAGCGCTCACGCACGGTACTTCTATTCCCGACGACGCGGTGATCCTGAGCGCCGCCGAGGCCGTTGCCTTCGGCGACCGCATGTTCGCCCTGCGCTGCGCCGCCGAGGATCTGGCCACGGCCGTCGCCGAGCGGGCCGACGCCCCCACGCTGCAGACGATGACCGACGACCTGCTCGGCCTGGCGCGGGAAGCCGAGAAACTTCGTTGATCGTCCGGATCTTCGGTCTGTCGATCGTCGTCACCCTCGCCGCGCTCGCGGCCGCCTTTCTCTACCAGGGCTGGACCGGGTTGGCGCTGTGCGCGATCCTCGGGATCCTGGAGATCTCGCTGTCCTTCGACAACGCCGTCATCAACGCCACCGTGCTGGAGCGGATGAGCATGTTCTGGCAGCGGATGTTCCTGACGGTCGGGATTCTCATCGCCGTCTTCGGCATGCGCCTGCTGTTCCCGCTCGCGATCGTGTGGATCACCGGTGGTCTGGCACCGCTGGAGGCCCTGCGTCTGGCCCTGAACCCACCGCCGGGCGGCGCCGATCACTTCCCGGACGGCAGCCCGAGCTACGAGACCATCCTGCTCGAGGCGCACCCGCAGATCGCGGCGTTTGGCGGCATGTTCCTGTTGCTGCTGTTCCTCAACTTCATGCTCGCCGACAGGTCGCTGACGTGGCTGTCGTGGATCGAACGGCCGCTACGGCGCCTGGGACAGATCGACCAGATCACGGTGGTGATCGCCGCGATCGTCCTGGTCGTGATCGCCGAATACCTGGCACCGGACGAGACACGCGCGACGATCCTGATCTCCGGACTGCTCGGAATGATCACCTACCTCCTGGTCAACGGTCTGAGCACGCTGTTCCAGCGCCGGCAGCCAGGCATAACCGAGCCGGAGAGCCCCCAGCCCGGGACCCGCCGCCCCGCGCCGGCGACCGCGGCCGTCGGGCGAGCCGGATTCTTCCTGTTCCTCTACCTCGAGGTCCTGGATGCCTCATTCTCCTTCGACGGCGTCATCGGCGCCTTCGCCATCACTTCCGATCCGATCATCATCGCGCTCGGCCTCGGGTTCATCGGCGCCATCTTCGTCCGTTCGATCACGATCTACCTCGTGCGGCAGGGCACGCTCGGCCAGTACCGATACCTCGAGCACGGAGCGCACTGGGCGATCGGGGCGCTGGCCGTGATCCTGCTCGTGAGCGTGCACGTCCACATCAACGAGGTCGTCACGGGCCTCATCGGCGTCGTGTTCATCGGTGCGGCGTTCGCGAGCAGCGTCTACGCCAACCGTCGCGAAGCGCGTCGAACGCCCGTGGTGACATGACCGTCTCCGTTTCGAGAACCACACGCTGCCGGTCGGCGCACGCCGGCAGTTACCTCGACAAGCGCTCGATAGACTGGGCCGCGTGACGCGCCACGAGCCGAGCGACGAGCCGGCCGATCCGACCGACGTCGACCGTGGCGAGAACCGTGGACCCGCTCGCCGAGCAGCCGACGCACTGGCCCGATCCGACGCCAACACCGGTGCGGTGCGGGCGGCTCGCGCGGCCCGCGGTCTGCTCCCGACGGCACAGCCGGCCCCGGCAGGACGTGCCTCCGATCGTCTGGCGCGCCTGATCAACGAGTCGCGTCCCGATCAGCCGAGCGTGGTCCGCGAACTCGGGCTCGGCGCGATCCAGGTCTGGCAGACACTGCTCGCTCGCCGAGGCGGTCGCCACCAGACCCCGGTGCCTGCCACCATCCTGTTCACCGATCTGGTCGGCTTCTCCACCTGGGCCCTCGACGTCGGCGACGAACAGGTGCTGCGACTCCTCGCGTCGGTCAACGAGGTGACCGAGTCGGTCGTCAGGGCCCGAGGCGGCAGCATCGTCAAACAACTCGGCGATGGCACCATGGCGGTCTTCCTCGACGGCACGGAGGCCATCGAAGCGGCGCACGAGGCCATCTGCGGAGTCAGTGCACTGACCATCGACGGGTACCGTCCACAGCTGCGTGCCGGGTTGCACACGGGGACTCCGCGGTCGGTGGGTGACGACTTCATCGGTGTCGACGTCAACATCGCGGCCCGGGTCGCCGACGCTGCCGGGGCAGGGGAGCTCCTCGTCAGCGACGCGACACTTCACTCCGCGGACGCCTCCCGCTACAGCAGTCGTCGCAGGCGGTTCAAGGCCAAGGGCGTACCCCGCGAACTCGAGGTGTACGCAGTCGTTCCGCGATACGACGACTGACGGACGAACTTCGAAACCCGTGGCGGCGGGACCGAATTCGCTTTCGACGGTTATGTCCGCCTTGGGGAGTCAGGTCACCCGCCATTCATGTCGCGGACGGTGACACGCGCCACGACGCGAGGCACAATGGTGTCGATTCCTGTCGACCGACCAGGTGTTGAACAGTCAGCCCGGCGAGGCTCGGTCGGCGTGTACGGGCAAACCGCATATTCGCAGGGGCAGATCGCAGTGCACAACCAGCAACACCACATTCGGCAGGACCGCATCGGCCACGAGGGCACCGTTCGTGACGGTGGCCCGGACGACGCACGACCGGCAGAGCAACAGCGGATGGTCGATTTCGAGACCCACTGGTATCCCCTCGGCGGAGGATCCTCGAGTGTCATCGCCGATGAGTTCGGCTTGTCGGATCGGGACTTCTTCCGCGAGGTGGACCGGATCGTCTCCGACGACCCGCCGTCGTCGTTGAGCACAGGGGAGTTGCGCCGCATGCGTGGCGTGATCCGACGGCGACTGTGGATGGCGCGCTGAGACGCCCATCACCCCAATTTGCGTGAAGTTGTCGACTCGCGACACCGAGCCGGGTAATCTGACTACACAAGTCCTCAGATAGAGGTCGCTCACCACGTGTGGGTCAGAGTGCTCGGAGGTCCGCGATGACAATCACCCAGCCGTCCCCGGTTCTGTCCGATGAGTCGGTGCTCTCGCACGGCGACGACGAGATCGAGCTCATCTCCCCGGATTCGCTCACCGCCGAGCTCGTCGGCCGGTTCACCTTCCTCCCGGTCAACGGCGCCGCGTTCGTCATGCAGGTCATGCATCCCGTCATCGGAGACATCGTGGGGAAGTACTCGGTCTACCGGACCGATCCGATGGGACGGGCCGTCCGATCGATCGACTCGGTCATGCGCTGGGTATACGGCGGCCAAGAGGCGATCGAGGAGGGTAAGCGGCTGCGGCGGATGCACCAACCGCTGCAGATGCGCAACTCCGAGGGCAAGCACATCAGCGCGCTGAACCCCGAGGCGTATCAGTGGGTCATCGCCACGGCGTTCCCCACGTCGTTGAAAGCGGCGCCGCTCGTCCTGGGCCGCGAGTTCACGCCGGACGAGGTCGAGGAGATCTACCGGGACAACCTGCGCATCGCGAAGATCGTGCAGGTGCCGATGAACGGCTTCCCGCAGACGGTCGAGGAGTTCGCGCCGTACTACGAGAACATGATCGACAACGTCCTCGTCGCGCATCCGACCGCCCTGGAACTGGTCCGGCAGATGCAGACGGCACCGCGGCTCGACAAGATGGTGCCGGCACCGTTCGTCCGTTTCGCGAACACCGTCGCCCACATCGCATCGGTGCCCGGTCAGAAACTCAACTACCTGACCACGGTCGGGGTGATGGATCCCCGCATCCGGGAGATCCTCGGCGTCACATGGTCCGACGAGGAGCAGCGTGAACTCGAACGGATCCACGCCGCCATCCGGGTCGCCTACCGCGTGCTGCCCGAGCGGCTCACCTACTTCCCGCTGGCCTATCACGCTCGGCGTCATCACGACGCGATCAAGAAGATGAAGAAGCGCGAGGGCGCGGGCGCGGCGTACAAGGTCTCACGCAGCTGAGAAGGGCAACGCCTCGGACGACATCAGGGTCCCGAACCGGACGTCACCTCGATTCGCATGGCCGCGACCAGCTCTCGGTACAGCTCGTCGGCTTCGAGGAGCTCGCGATGGTCGCCGACCGCGCGCACCCGGCCCGCCTCCAGCACCACGATCTGGTCGGCATCGAGAATCGTCGACAACCGGTGCGCGATCGTGATGACCGCACCCCGCTCCGCCTGCCGCCGGATGCCGGCGGCCACCGCGGCCTCCGTCAGGCCATCGAGCTGTGCGGTCACCTCGTCGAGCAGCAACAACTCCGGGTCGACGACGAGTGCACGCGCGAGTGCGATGCGTTGGCGTTCGCCTCCCGACAGCGTCGACGTCGTCACGTCGGTCGCGAGACCGTCCGGCATCGCCTGTACCCGCTCATCCATGCGGACCGCGGTAAGCGCGCGCCAGATGTCGTCGTCGCTCGCGGTCGGCGCGGCATAGACGAGATTCTCGCGCAGGGTGCCGGGGACGAGGGGAGTGTCCTGTTCGACGTAGGCGATGCGCGCCCGCAGGTCGTGCAGGGTCCAGTTCTCGAGGGATCGCCCGTCCAGGACGATGTCACCCCGCTCGGGGCGGAGGAACTTGAGCAGTAGCGAGAAGATCGTGGTCTTGCCGGCGCCGGACGGTCCGACGATCGCCGTGTGCCCGTAGCGCGGGATCGTCACGTCGACTCCGTCGAGGGCCGGCGACGCGTCCGGGGAATAGCGAAAGACGACATCGCGCAATTCGAGAGCGTCGGTGAGGCGATCGGTGGGTTCGGCGCTCCGGGCGACGTCGGTCTCCGTGCGCAACTGCGAGAGTTCGGCGATCCGTGCCGCGGCCGCGAGACCGGACTGCAGGGCGGTCATGCTCATCGTGAACAGCGACACGGGCATCATTAGCTGAAAGGCGTAGAGCAGGAACGCGATCAGCGTGCTCACCGTCATCGAGCCATCGGCCACCCGCCACGCCCCGAACGCCAGGACGATCATCACCGCCAGGTTGATCCCCCCGCCGGTGATGGTCCATGCCCATGCCTCGATCCGGACTGCGCGAATACCCTTGTCGGCCGAACGCCGCGCGAAATCGCCGATGCGCTCGGCCTCGCGCTGCTCGGCCCGACTGGCCTTCACGGTCCGCAACGACCGCAGGATCCCCTCGAGTCGTCCACCGAGCAGACCGATCTCGGCCTGGGCTTCCTGCTGTGCCTGCGCCAGTCCGGGCATCAACACCGCGGCCGCCCCGCCCACGACGACGATGACTGTCATCGTGGTCGCGAAAAGCGGCAGATCCAAGGTGGCCATCAGGACCAGTGCGCCGACCATGCCGACCGCACCGTTGACCCCGTTGACGATGCTCGACGTGGTGGCCTCCCGGATGAGGAGCGTGTCCGAGGTGACGCGGGCGACCATCTCTCCGCTCGATCGGCGGTCGAGTTCGGGTATCTCCACGCGCAGGAGGTGACGGACCAGTCCGGTTCTGGTGGCGAGGATGATCCGCTCGGCGAGGGTGCCCAGCATGATCGTCTGCACCAGGCTGATCACGGATCCGGCGACGAGCAGCACGGCCAGCACGGTCACCGGGCCGCGGAGCGACTCGGACATCGCGAGCCCGTCGAGGACCCACTTGGTCACCAGGGGTGTGGCGAGTTCGGCGGCCGTGCCGAGCAGACCGAGGACGACGCCGAGCGCGATCATCGCCCGGTGCGGGCGCGCGTACGACCAGAGAATGGCCACCTTCGCACGCATCGGCAGGTCGGGTGTCTTCCCTGGGTCGGCGGCGGTGACATCGACTGCGGCGGTCATGGCGCTGCCTCCAGAATCGTGCGACATTCAACTATCACATTGACACATCAGTGTCTCATTTTCAATCATCGATGTTGCTCCCACGTCGGGTCATCGCTAACCTCCTCGGCGTGACCACCGAACCCGAGTCGGGTGTGCGGACCAGGACCCGACAGGCAATAGTCTCCGCCGCCATCGCCGAGTGGGCCAGGGATTTTGCCGCGCCCCTCAGCGCCATCGCCGAACGGGCCGAGGTGAGCCGCAGCACCTTGCATCGCTACTTCGTCGACCGGCAGTCGCTCATCGACGCGGCTCTGCGAGAAGCGCAGGTGGTCCTGGACAACCAGTCGGCCGCAGCGGTATCCGGCTGCAATTCGGCTCGCGAAGAACTCGAGTCGCTGATGCGAGTCCTCGTCGACTTCGGCGACATCCTCATCTTCCTGTTCGCGGACCCGAATCGCTTCGCCGGGAACGCCGAGTGGATCGAAGCGGAGGACGAGATGCTGCCCGAGATCATCCGTCGGGCGCAGGTCGAGGGCGCCGTCGCCGACGATGTGGAGCCGTCGTGGGTGATCGGCGTGTACTACTCGATCTGCTATACCGCCGCGAGCGCCATCGCCACGGACGAGTTGTCGCGGCTGCGCGCCGCCGACATCGCGGTTCGAACGTTCTTCCGCGGCGTCGCCGCGACCCCGGCGACGGAACCTGGACACTAGCTAGGCTCGGGGTATGCCGTTCTCCGATGACGACCTCGACGCGTTCTACCGCGAGATCGAGGCGCGGACGGACGCACGCGGCAGCAGTCCCGGACCGGTCCGACGCTCCGTCCCACCACCCCCGCCACCCTCACGCCCCGACGACCCGGCCGACGAGTCGGCGTTCTCCGACGACGACCTCGAGGCCTTCTACCGCACGATCGAGGCCCGCACCGCCGCTCAACCCGCCCGCCGATCACGACGTGCGCCCGACCGCCCGGCAACGCGGTCCTGCCCGACGCCCGCAAAGGTGGCGTTCGCCGACGAACATCTGGCACGCGAGTCGATCATCGCCGTACGGCGCCATGTCGGACGGCGCCCGTCCTTGCGTTGCTATGAGTGTGTTTGTGGGGCATGGCATATCACGAGTAGTGCTCAGGTATGACCGCCCTGGAACCCGTCGGGGTCACGGTCACACTCGTCACCTCGGATCAGGCGCAGACGCGGGCCGCGTACGCGCGGTTGCTCGACCTCACCGCGACCGAGCTGCCGGCGTTCGCCAACGGCTCCCTGCAGTTCCGCGACGACCACGAGGACAATCACCGGGTGTCCTTCGGAGTACCCGACATCGCCGGCGGCCGCCGGCTGATGGAGCGGCGCGGACTCGCGTTCCGCGAACCGGTCGACATCACCGAAACCACCGGAGCACGTGTGCGCGACACCGATCTGCCGGCGCTCGATCACCTCGTGTTCACCGCGCCGACACGGGACCGCGCGCTGGCCCTGTTCGGCGCGACGCTCGACCTCGATTTCCGCCTCGACCGGGAGATCGGAGGGGGCGCACGACAACTGTTCTTCCGTGCCGCGGACGTGGTCGTGGAGGTGATCACCGGTGCAGATGCCGGATCGGACGAGGTGTGCGCGCTCTGGGGGCTGGCATGGCGTGCAACAGATGTCGACGCCGTGCATCGTCGGCTGACCGGCCTCGACATCGAGCTCAGCGAGGTCAGGACCGGACGCAAACCGGGAACCAGGATCTTCACCGTGCGCGACCGTGCGCTCGCCACCCGTACGGTTGTGATCGGGCCGGATGAGATGGGGCCGACGTGATGTCGCTGCGAGTGGAAGACTGAACGGCGTGACCGCACCCCCAGCCGACGCCACCGTCCGACCGTCGATCGTCGTGGTGTCCGCGGACTACGCCACCACACTGATGGCCGAGTTCGAGCGCTACGGCCGAGACTATGACATCACGTGTGCCGCTTCGGCAATCGAGGCCATCACGCTGATGAGCCGGCTACGCAGCGACGGACGCCCCATCGCGATGGTCGTCGCCGAATCGGAACTGCCCGACATGAATCTGCTCGAGGCGCTCGCGACGTTTCGGAGCATCGTGCCGACCGCCCGCCGGGTGGTCGGCATCCATTGGAGCATGTTCATGGAGCACAGCGAGTCGTTGCGGCCGGCGCTGCAGAAGGGGAAGTTCGACACATTCCTGCTCATCCCGCGAGGCCCGCGCGACGAGGAGTTCCATTACGCGATCACCGAACTGCTGTCCGACTGGGGCGCGACGGTCGCGGCTCCCGAGGTCGAGGTCATCCGGATCATGAGCACCGAGCTCACCCCGCTCACCATGTCGATCCGGGATTTCCTCGACCGGATGGGCATGCCGTACCGCACCCACACCCCGGCGAGCGCGGAGGGCCGGGCCACCGCCGAACGGTACGCCGCGACAGGCGTCCAACCCGCCGGTGCGCCACTGCCCGAACTGCTCGTGCACTCGTTGCGTGGTGACGGCACCGACGTGATCGCGCCGACTTCGGTCCGCGATGTCGCCGTCCTGCTCTACGGCCGACCGTCGGACATCGACGTCGGAACGGTGGTCGACCTGGTGGTCGTCGGCGCGGGGCCGGCTGGTCTCGCCGCCGCCGTGTACGCCGCGTCCGAGGGTTTGCGGACGGTGGTCCTCGAGTCCGATGCGGTCGGCGGTCAGGCCGGTACCAGCTCGATGATCCGCAACTACCTCGGATTTCCCCGCGGCATATCCGGAATGCGCCTGGCCCAACGCGCCCGCACGCAGGCGATCCGGTTCGGCGCCCGGTTCATCACCGGATGGCCGGTCGACCGACTGCTCATCGAAGAAGCGCTGGCGCCGTACCGACTGATCACCGAGGGCGGCGAGATCGCGGCACGGTCGGTCGTGATCAGCACCGGCGTCGCCTACCGACGACTGGGTGTGGCGGCACTCGAGGACCTCGTCGGCGTCGGTGTGCACTACGGCGCCGCGATGAGTGCCGCCCGCGAGATGGACGGGCAGGACGTCTTCGTGGTGGGCGGCGGCAACTCGGCGGGTCAGGCCGCCATCCATCTGGCGCGCCACGCGCGGTCGGTGACGATCGTCGTCCGGCGTCCGGATCTCAGCTCCACGATGTCGGACTATCTGATCGGCGAGATCGCTTTCAACCCGCGGATCGCGGTGCGCGGTACCAGCGAGGTCGTCGACGGCGGCGGAGCCGGGCGGCTCGAATGGATCGTCCTGCGCGACAACGCCACCGGTGAACATCAGCGATGCGCGGCGAACGGACTGTTCCTCCTCCTCGGCGCATCGCCACACTGCGACTGGCTGCCGGGCGCGGTGGAGCGTGACCGCGACGGATTCGTGCTGACCGGTCGCGACGTCCCGCGCGAGAGGTGGGTCGATGACATCCCGCCGCCCGAGTTGGCCACGAGTGAACCCGGCTTGTTCGCTGCCGGTGACATCCGGTCCGGATCGATGAAGCGGGTGGCTGCGGCCAGCGGGGAGGGCGCCAGCGTCGTCCCGCTGGTGCACCGATGGCTCGCGAACCTGCGTGAGGCGCAGACGTCGTGACCGAACTTTCGATGCGTGTGCACCTGCAGCTGGCCGAGCGGCCCGACCAGGCGACCACCGCGGCCCGGGAGGCCGCCGCCATGGGCGCCGACGGCGTCTTCACCTTCGAGGGTCGCCACGATGTGTTCTTCCCGCTGGTCGTCGCCGCGGCCGACACCGACCTCGACCTGATGACCAACGTGGCCATCGCCGGCCCTCGGAGCCCACTGCACCTCGCGCACTCCGCGTACGACCTGCAGGTCTTGAGTTCGGGACGATTCCGGCTCGGCCTCGGCTCGCAGATCCGACCCCACATCGAGAAGCGGTACGGCGCCACGTGGGGGCGGCCGGCCGCCCGGATGGCCGAAACGATCGGCGCGATCTCGGCGATCTTCGACACCTGGGAAGGTAAGGCGCCTCTCGATTTTCGCGGAGAGTTCGTCACCCACACATTGATGACGCCGAACTTCGACCCCGGGCCGAATCCGTTCGGTCCGCCACCGGTCCTGCTCGGTGCGCTCGGCCCGATCATGACGCGTACCGCTGCCGAGTTCGCGTCGGGTCTGCTCGTCATGCCGTTCAACAGCGCCCGCCATCTCATCGAGCGCACCCTGCCCGCCGTCGACGAGGGCCTGCGTCGATCGGGCCGCGCGCGAGCCGACTTCTCGATCATCGGGCAGGCGATGGTCGCGGTCGGTGCCGACGAGGCAGACCTACGAGCCGCGATCGACGGTGTCGCGATGCTGATCGCATTCTACGGATCCACGCCGGCGTACCGACCGGTGCTGGAGGCCGAAGGCTGGGGGAACCTACAGCCGCAGCTGAATTCGTTGTCCAAGGTGGGCGCGTTCGCGGAGATGCGCGCACTGATCACCGACGAGATGGTCGCCACGATCGGGGTGGTCGGCACCCCGGGTGAGTGTGCCGAGGAACTGCGGGCACGGTTCGCCGGCTTCTCATCCGAAGTGTGTTGCTACTTCCCGCACTACTCGGTGCGGCCCGACGACGTCGCCGAACTTGTTGCGGCACTGCACGATCACGACCGATCTCGCACACCCCCATAGATGCCGCGCCGTACGATCCACGGCTGCAGGACGGAATCGATCGACCATGCCGGGAGGCGGAACGGTCTGCCGTCGGGTGCGAACACCTCCAGACCGTCCGGTTGGACGCCGAGCACCGATCCCCATCGCCGGCTTCGGGGGCGGTAGTGCTTCAGTGGCCGGCCCGTGATCGTCGCGATCACATTGTGCGCGACCAGACGGTCCGCCCGGTTCCGTGCTGAATTTCGCAGTGGGTCCGTGGCCGCGACGTCGCCGACGGCGAAGATGTCGTCGTGCCCGGCGACCCGGAGATCGGTTCCGACACGGACGAATCCGTTGTCGTCGAGGATCTCCCGCGGCAACCATTCGGTGTTCGGCCGGACCGCGCCGATCGCCCAGACCACCGCATCCGCGTGCAGCGGCTCCTGCGAGGTCGTCCAGGTGACCGGTGCGTCGGTGATCCGGTCGATGTGCCCGTCTGCAGGCAGCTCCGCCCGGTGATGCGGATGCAGGGCCACCCCGAGGCCGTCGAGGCGACGTCGGATTCGGCGCCAGACGCGCGGATGGTGCTGGGGGAGTGCCACGTCCCCGGGGAAATACAGGTGCACGTTCTTGGCGGGCCACACCGCCGCGATGTTGGCGGCGGAGCTGACCGCGGCCGCGCCGCCGCCGATCACCGCGACCGTCGTCGTCGATTCCAGGCGGCGATGCGTCGCGCGGAGATCGGCGTCGATGTCGGTCGCCGACTGCAGTGTCGGCTGCCGCCAGAAGCCGTTCCGCACGCCGGTGGAGATGACCAACAGGTCAAAGGGTTCCGACACCACCGAGGCATCACCCAGCCGGACGTCGACGTGGCGCCCGTCGAGGTCCAGGCCGATCAGGGATCCGTGCACAGTGCGCACCCGATCGAGTCCGCGGAACCTGTCGAACGGGATCCAGTAATCACGACTCCATGCATCCGGTCGTGCGATGCGGGTACCCAACTCCTGCCCACTGAGCAGCCCGGGTTTCGCCGAGATCCCGACGACGTCGATGCTGGGCGGACCCGCCGGCGACGGGCGTGGCACGCGGGATCGCCCCCTCGCAAGGTGGATGGCGCTGAGCAGGCCGCTGTCACCGAGGCCCGCGACAACGACCCGCGGGTGGCGCGCCGGGTCAGCCACGGACCGTGCGAGGGGGCCGGGGCACGAACCGCGGGACGCGATCGATGACGGCTTGGTAGTCGGGTCGGCGCTGCAGGCTGCGATTCTCCATCATCGGGATACTCGCACCTTCGAAGAGCGCGAGCATCACCGCCGCTCCGACGAACAACCACCACGCGTCCGAGGGGGAGGCCGCGACCCCGAACAGCGCCAGCGCGAACCAGAAGGTGAACTCGCCGAAGTAGTTCGGATGGCGAGACCAGGCCCAGACGCCACGATCCATCACCTGCCCGGGGCGACGCTCACGAGTGAACCGGCGCAGCTGGAGGTCGGCGACGGTTTCGAGTGCGACGGCGCCCAGGCCGAGCAGGACGGCCGCGCCGACCAGCCACGCGGGCCCTTCACCGGGACGGGTCACCGCGACGTAGACGGGCAGCATCCCGGCGAAGACCTGCAGGGTCGGGATCACGTGGATGGCGAACAGATCGACCGGCAGTTCCCACCGTCCGGCGTCGTCACGCAGGCGGCCGTATCGCCAGTCCTCGTGGTGCAGACCGGGAAACGTGCTCACCCAGTTGGCGGTCAGGCGGATCGCCCAGACCATCACCACGACGAAGAGCAACCATGTGCGCACGTCGCCGAAGCCGAGCGGACCCTGCCACCACCAATAGATCAGCAGCAGCGGCGGGATGACGCTCCAGTAGGCGTCGTAGAAGCTGGAATTCCGGTGATACCGACTGAACGCGAAGATCACCAGGGTGGCCAGCAGGTCGGCGACGAGGGTGTCGAGCAGCAGTGAACCCGTGGACGGACCCGACCACAACCACACACCCGCGACTGCGACCGCAATGATGTAGGCCAGTGCGACCCGGGCGAGTGCGGCGGCTCGCCCGGCCGGAACATGTTCGGGCATCGGGTTGCTCAGATCACCGACGCCAGCTGTTCGAGTTCGGCGACGCTTCCGGGGGACACCAGCATGGTCCCGACACCTGCCGCCTCCCAGCGCTTGACCTCGGATCGGACGTGGTCGATGTCGCCGACGATGGCCGAGTCCTCGACCACTTCGTCAGGGATGATGCGTGCTGCCTCGTCCTTGCGGTTGCTGCGGAACAGTTCGGTCACCTCGTCGACGACCTCCGCGTAGCCCATGCGGCGGTACACGTCGGCATGGAAGTTGGTGTCCTCGCTGCCCATGCCGCCCATGTAGAGCGCGAGGAACGGTTTGATCGCCTCGTAAGTGGCCGCGCGGTCGTCGGTGATGACGATCTGTGCCGTGGCGCAGATCTCGAAGTCGTCGCGGCTTCGTCGGGCGCCGGGCCGGGCGAATCCGTCGTCGAGCCACTCGTTGTAGGTGTCGGCGAGACGAGGGGTGTAGAACAGGGGCAGCCACCCGTCGGCGATCTCCGCCGCCAGGGCGATGTTCTTCGGCCCTTCGGCACCCAGCATCACCGGGATGTCGGGCCGCAGCGGATGGGTGATCGGCTTGAGCGACTTGCCGAGGCCGGTGGCGTCGTCGCCGCGCAACGGCAGGGGGTAGTGCGGACCGGTACTGGTCACCGGCGCCTCCCGCGCCCACACCTGACGCATGATGTCGATGTACTCGCGTGTCCGGGCGAGCGGTTTGGCGAATCGCTGGCCGTACCAACCTTCGACGACCTGCGGCCCGGACACGCCGAGGCCGAGGATGTGACGGCCCCCGGAGAGATGGTCGAGGGTCAGTGCGGCCATCGCGCAGGCGGTGGGGGTTCGCGCCGACATCTGCAACACCGAGGTGCCCAACCGGACGCGCTCGGTCGACGATCCCCACCAGGCGAGCGGGGTGTAGGCATCCGAACCCCACGCCTCGGCCGTGAAGATGCTGTCGAAACCGGACACTTCCGCGGCCGCGACCAGTTCTGCGTGGTTCGCCGCGGGCTGTGCCCCCCAATATCCCAGCTGTAGACCGAGTTTCATTCTGCTCCTGTGTGTCTGCGGGCGAGACGAATCTGACGTGATGTTCACCGTAGCGGGTGCGAGGTCACCGCCGCCGCGACATCGTCGGCCAGCGCGAGACTGGAGGTGAGGCCGGGTGACTCGATCCCGAACATGTTGATCAGACCCGCAACGCCGTGGTCGGCCGGGCCCTGCAGCAGGAAGTCCCTGCTGGGTTCGCCGGGCCCGCTGAGCTTGGGGCGCACGCCCGCGTAGTCCGGTACCAGCGCGTCGTCGGCCAGTTCGGGCCAGTAGTGACGGATCTCGGCAACGAACCGGTCGGCGCGCTGCGGGTCGACGGCGTACGGAGCAGCATGCCGGTCGAGGTCGTCGATCCATTCGACGTCCGGGCCGAACCGCGCCCGTCCGTCGAGGTCGAGGGTCAGGTGGATGCCGAGTCCGCCTTCGACGGGGATCGGATAGATCAGCCGACCGAACGGTGCGGTTCCCGACGCCTGCCGGAAGTAGTTGCCCTTGGCGAGATGACGGGGCGGAACGTGCTCGGCGGGGAATCCTTCCAGCGACCGCGCGACGTCCCATGCGCCGAGTCCGGCGCAGTTGATCACCCACCGGCAGGCGACAGTGGTGTCGTTGACGTCGACGACCGGGGACTGCCGCACCGAGCCTCCGGTGAGACGGCTGCACAGGGCGACGCTGCCGCCGGCTTCCTCGACATCGCGACGGAGCGATCGCATGAGAGAATGGGCGTCGACGATCCCGGTCGACGGCGACAGCAAACCGGCGACCCCGTGTACGTCCGGCTCGAGGTCATGCAGCTCCGACTCGTAGAGAACCTGGAGATCGTCGACGCCGTTACCGCGCGCCCGAACCGAGATCCGGGCGAGCTCGGGGAGCTGAGCAGACGAGGTCGCGACGATCAGTTTCCCGATTCGCCGGTGGGCGACACCCCGTTCCTCGCAATACCGGTACAGCATGTCCCGGCCCCGCACGCACGCGGAGGCCATGTGGCTACCGCGCGGATAGTAGATCCCGGCGTGGATCACCTCGGAGTTGCGCGAGCTGGTCTGGGTTCCGATGTCGTCCTCGGCCTCGACGACGACGACGTCGAGACCGGCCAGGGCCAAACGCCGTCCGACCGCAAGACCGACCACCCCGGCCCCGACGACGACCACATCCACGGTGTCCACGCGTCGAGGCTAGATGCCCCGGGGCGCGACCACGGCAAAATCGGACATCGAGGTCGTTGCGCCTGGCAGCGAGCGCCACCCCCGGTCCCTGAGGAGCGAGCTTGCGAGCGACGGTCCTATAGCTTGTCAAGCTGTTGGAGGTCGGCTTTGAGGGCGTGGTAGACCTCGCGGGCGATGAAGCGTTTGAGGCAGCGGATGATGTCTTTGCGGGTC
>NZ_JAZDUE010000024.1:0-76320 GCF_036350515.1 Gordonia prachuapensis
TCGTCCACGAGATGCCATAACAATAATCCCTTGCGTGAGAGTATGTTTCATCAATTCTCTCACGTTCCTGATCAGGCAAAAGTCGACACGCCCAATTAATTGGCGCACTAATCTGACAGGACACTAGGCGAGCGTGCGTATCGAGATCCCCCGAGAAGATCACTCCCCCGAATCCCCCTCCCCCGCATCCGGATTCGCAGCCATCTCATCCCGCAACCGGTTCAGCGTCCGGGACAGCAACCGCGAGACGTGCATCTGGGAGATTCCGATCTCAGAAGCGATCTCGCTCTGCGACATCGCGTGAAAGAACCTCAACGACAAGATCTCTCGCTCACGTTCCGGAAGCCGCTCCAGGGCGGGCCGTAGCGTGACGAACTCCTCGACCTGCGCGAAGCGGGTGTCATCCTCGCCCAGGGTGTCGCGGATGGATCGGTTGTCGTCGTCCCCGTCGGGCTCGGCGTCGATGGACATCGCGGTGTACGCCGACCTCGCCATCAACCCGTCGATCACCTCATCGACGGGCATGTCCAGGTGGCGGGCGAGCTCCGACGGCCGCGGCGACCGTCCCAGCTGCTGCACCAGCTCATCGCTCGCACGCCCGATCCGCAGCGATGACTCCTTGGCCCGGCGCGGGACGCGCATCGACCACATGCTGTCGCGGAAGTGGCGGCGAACCTCACCCATGACGGTCGGCACCGCGAACGACAGGAAGTTGTTGCCCCGTTCGGCGTCGAACCGGTCGACGGCGTTCACCACGCCGACACGTGCCACCTGCAGCAGGTCGTCGAACGCCTCGCCACGGTCGCTGAAGCGCCGGGCCACGTGCTCGGCCAGCGGCAGACATCGTTCGACGACCTCGGCACGGATCTCCGAGCGCCGGTCGTCGTCGGGTTCCTGCCGCATCTCACGCAGCCGGGCGGGTACATCTGCGTAGTCGTCGCTACCGGACCCGCGTCGCGTCGAGGGCTTACCGGTGTCGGCCTCGGATGCAGCCACGTCGGCCGCATCGGTTGTTTCATGCTCGCTGGTGGCGGCAGGCCCGGAATCGGCCGATGGTGTCGACGGCAAACCACCCTCCGATCTCGACTCATGTGCGGCCACGAAAACGACGATATCGGCTACCCGCTCCGGGGCCATCGCAAACATCGCTTGAACACCCAGCGTCCGCATCGTACGGTGGTTACAGCGGTTCAGTGAAAAGCTGCGCGCGAGCGACCACGTACCGCGTGGGCCGTTCGCACCCGATCCCTACCGAACGGGCGTGCTCGATGAACCTGACGACCCAGACGACGTTTCAGCCGTCACACAACGAAACCACCGGACGTTCCAAGGTCAGCGACAACTCGTTGACCGCCACGAAGTCGTTTTGTGTGCAACGGTTTTCCGGCGAGATTGACATGCAGACCGCGCCAGATTTCGCCGCTGCCCTGGATCGCGTACTCACACAAAGTCCCGAATGCGTCGTACTCGACCTGTCCGGGGTCGGCTTCGTCGGCGCATCGGGTTTGTCCATTCTGGCCCGCTTCGCCTCCGACGCCGCAGCTCAGCACATGCCCGTTGCCGTCGTGTGCCGCCGAAGCGTCGCACGGCCTATCGAGGCGTGCCAGCTCGATGAGATGGTGTCCCTGCACACGTCCGTGGACGAGGCCGGCTCCGCCCTCGCGGGTCACCGGCTGGCCTCGTAGCAGTTTCAGTCGACGCCCGGTGGCGTTGCGCTACATACAATTCCGGCATGTAGCAGCGCCACCGGGTGAAAGCTGTAGAACTGAGCGACAATTCGTCGACGTGGTGTTCCGCGCTATTCGAGAATCAGTGTGTGGCGCGGCGCTTGACGAAACGGACGACGACCTGCCGATTCGACCCGCCGGGTACATACGCGACCGACTGCGCATCGGTGACCGTTTCCACGACTCGCCATCCGAATCCGGAGGTGTCGAGCTCGAAGCCGTTGTCGAGCCAGCCCTCGATCTGCGCTGTCATCCCGCGCGGTCCGACGGCCAGTGAGACGTCGACGCAGCGGTCCGGCTCGGAGGCTGCGATCATCTGCGAGCAGATCTCGTCGACACCGAGTTTGACGTCGGCCACGTCGTCGATGGTCCAATCGTCGATGAGGAGAGTCCGCTCCACCACCGAACGCACGATGGGCAACCGGTCCGCATGAGCGATCACCGACAGTTTCACCGGAGCGCCTGCGGCCTCCGCAACAGCGTCGATCACCTCTTGCTCGTCGGTGATCCCTCCAGAGTCGCCCACTGTCACTCCTCACACGGTGGTCTCGGTGTCGTCCTATTGTTACCCCGCCGCGGACCGAGCGAAACAGACACGCGGCGAGGCCGCGCGAAAACGCGCATCAGCTGTCCCTGGCCTCGCCCTCTTCGCGGCGTTCGGCAGCGTCGACCCGACGTCTGCGCATCCGTTCGCGGTAGCCGTAGGTGGCGCGCAGCACGTCATCGTAGCTGTCTGCGCTCGAGCCCAGGCCACCGGCGACCATACCCATCGAAGTCGCCAACCACGCCAGGTACGCATAATCCCGGATCCCGACCGGGTGCCCGAGTTGTTGTGCCATGTATTGCGATTCGATGACGACGACGGCAGCGACCAGCGTCGCGACGAACAACCCGACGTACAGGACGACCGCGCTGAAGCCGACCGTGCCGACGGTGGCGGTGTTGTACAGCCGTCGACGCCAGCGCGGCATCGCACCTGGGCCCTCCCACAGACGGTTGTTGACGATCAACCAGATCGACGCGAGGGCAACTGACAGCAGGGTGATGAGTCCGAGGCGCCATGGGCTGAGCGCGTTCGCCATCGACCAGATCGACGAGTAGAAGACACCAAACGACGCGGTGGCGGCCGCGGCCGCGGTCATGCCGGTGAGGGTCGGGATCATCCGCCACGGGCGATTGCCCCGGATCATGCCGACGACGAGCCGGAGCCGGCTGAGCGGGCCGGCGGCGACCAGATACTCGGTGGTGCCGTCACCGGCGCTGCGCCAATGCCCGCCTGCCGTGCCGGAATCGTCGCCGTGCCCGCCGGACAGCCTGCGCAGCACCTGCTCGACACACCGCACCAAGGCATGACCGGGAAAGAGCCCGAGTGCCGGCGCGCAGATCACGGCCGCGCGGCGGTCATGGTCGAGCTCGACGGTGAGCACGTCCCGGCCCTGCGCACGCGGCAATTCGGTCACGAAGATCACCGCATCCGTCTCGTCCTCGGCGCGCCCGGCCCACCCCGCTTCCAGGTCACCCTGCGGCGACGCGTGCAACGCCGCTTCCTCGGTGACGGTGAATCCGCGGAAATCGGCCTCGTTCTCATCGAGGACCTGCCGGATACGTCGATCGGCGTGCTCGACGATCGTCGCCGGCAGCCCTGGCTCGGTCACTATACGAAGGCCGCCCGGACGTCGAGGCGTGCGTGAGGTCTCCATCGCGCAGCAGCGTACCCGGCGTCCCTCGCTTCTACGCCTGGGATCGAGCGGGTTTGGCAATCGGACAAACGGGAACTCGTACTGCGAACTGTCGTTCCAATCGATGGGAGCATCTGATGGCTGTCTGCGACGTGTGCGGAAACGACTATCAACGCTCGATGACGATCACGGTGGACAACGGCGCCGAACGGAACGAAGGGGTGTTCGACAGTTTCGAATGCGCCATCGAAGCGTTGGCGCCGCGGTGCGCGCACTGCGGGTGCAGGGTGATCGGCCACGGCGTGGAGAGCAGCGGAACGGTGTATTGCTGCGCGCATTGCGCCCGCGAGTCCGGCGCCTCCGGTGTCGCCGACAATGCCGGCGCCACCGCCGCGATCGACCACCTGACCGGCGAGCAGGGATTCCGGTGACCGCCGGCACGGACGGGCCGGGACAGGTCCCGCGCGACACCCACGGCAGCGGTCTGGGGCATCGTCGCAAGGCGGCCATCGCCCATCGCTTCACAGCTGCCGGCCTGGCCGGGTATGTCGTGCTGGCAGCCGGCGTCGTGCTGATCGTCATCGCGCTCGGCGCGGCTGCGGGCGGACGGGGTGGGGTCGCCTGGATCGCCATCGCCGCCGCCGTCGTCTGCGTGGCCGGACTCGGACTACTGGCGACCGCCCGGCGTTCCGCGTCGGCGCTCCCCCCTGATGCACCGCGGCCCGAGCAGGACCCGCTGCAGCCCGAGGTCACCGTCGAGGACGAGGAGTCCTACGAGTCGCGGTTCCCGCGCCGGGAGAGCGACCCACGGAACCCGCCTGCTTCTTGAGGCCCGACTCCTCACGAAGCCTTTCTGGTCCCTGAGGAACGAGGCGCTAGCCGAGTGTCACGAAGGGCCAGTTGGTCGGAGGATGTTGCGGGAGACCCTTCGTGACGCCCGCTCGTTCCTCACGGGCTCCTCAGGGATCGGGGGTGTGACGCCCGCTCGTTCCTCAGGGACCAGGGGTCAATCAGTCGGGCGGCTCGGCACCGCCCGCGTCTGGGCTGTCCGGATCCTCGGTGCCGGGGTCGGCGGCCGCCGGCGGATCGACCTCGGTCTCGTCGTCGGGCGGGTGGACGACCTTCTCCTCGAGCTCGTCCACCTTCTCCCGCGCCGACCGCGGGTCCGGCTGCTCCTCGTGGCCTTCCGGCGTGCCGCCATCTGTCGTCGTTTCGGGGTCGGTCATCGGACTCCCTTCGAATCGGGCTGCCACATCTCTCAGCGCCTGTCAGCCATTCCCAGCGCCGGTGCGCGGCAAACGCGACAGAAATGCCCCAATCGGTGCGACCCACCCCACACAGCCGCGTTCAAGTGCGGTTTTCCGGCTGCTCCCAAGTAGCATCCCTGCCTGTGAGCACGGCCGTCACCCCCACCCGGACCCCCAACGAGGATGCCGCCACCGGCAATACCTCCGGGTACCGGCTGGACCTCGACGGCCTCCGCGGCGTCGCCATCGCGCTGGTCGCCGTCTTCCACGTGTGGTTCGGCCGGGTGTCCGGCGGCGTCGACGTGTTCCTCGTCCTGTCGGGCTACTTCTTCGTTGCGTCCCTGCTCAAACACGTCGTCGCGACGCGCCCGGAGTCGGTGCCCTGGGCGACGGCGGTCAATCCGTGGCCGCGGTTCTGGCGCCTCGTGCGGCGATTGCTGCCGGCGCTGCTGGTGGTCCTGGTGTTCGTCACCGCGATGGTTGCGCTGGTGATGCCGAAGACCCGCTGGGGCCCGCTGGGCGCCGAACTGCAGGCCAGCGCGCTGTACTACCAGAACTGGCATCTCGCGTTCGACTCGCAGGACTATCAGGCGGCCGACTCGGCGATCAGTCCGATGCAACACCTGTGGTCGATGTCGATGCAGGGGCAGTTCTTCGTGCTCACCCTGCTCAGCGCGCTGGCATTGGGCGGGGTGCTGCGCGCGTTGTCGCGGCGATACGCCGTGTTCGCGAACCCGGCGGTGATCCGCGGCGTCGTGGGCGCATCACTGCTGGCCGTGGCGCTGGTGTCGTTCGCCTGGGCCGTCCACCGGCACGGCATCAATCAGCCGTTCAACTATTACGACACCGTGGCCCGGCTGTGGGAACCGCTCGCAGGCGGCCTTCTCGCGGTCTGGATTCCGCGTGTCGCGATGCCGACATGGCTTCGCAACGCGCTCGGTGCCGTCGCCCTGGTCCTCATCGCCAGCTGCGGCTGGTGGATCTCCGGGGTACAGGAATACCCCGGCGTCATGGCGCTGGTCCCGGTGGGCGCCACCCTGCTGCTGATCTGGACCGGCTCGGCAGCCACCATGCCCGATGCGACGTCGGGCCCGGGCGCGGTGAGCCGCACTTTGGCACACCCGCGACTGGTGTGGCTCGGTTCGGTCGCCTACGCGCTGTACCTGTGGCATTGGCCGCTGCTGATCTTCTACCTGAGCTGGCGTTATCAGGACGACGTGAACTGGTTGGAGGGCACGGCGATCCTCGCCGTCTCGGTGCTGCTGGCGTGGGCGACCACGCGGTTCATCGAGGCGCCGCTGCGTGCCGGGACCAAGTCCGGCGCCTCCCGCATCTATCGCCGCGGGCTCGTCGCGGTGATCGTGATCTGCACCGTCGTCGCCGGCACGACGGCCGTGGTCTGGCAGCGCGACGCGGCGAACGCCACGGTCAACACGGAGAACCTCGATCCCCGCCTCTACCCCGGCGCCCGCGCCTATCTCGACGGTGCGGCGGTACCCAAGGTCGACGCGCAACCGAGCCCGGAGGTCGTCGACAAGGACTGGCCGATCACGTCGTACGACTCCGTGATCTCCGGGTGGAAGGACCCGTCGATCAAGGTCGGCGTGTACGGCGACCCGACGGCGACTCGCACCGTGGCGCTGGTGGGCGGGTCGCACGCCGAGTACTGGATCACGGCGCTCGATGCGATCGGCCGGCAGCGCGGCTTCAAGGTGACCACGTATCTCAAGGTCGGCTGCGCCCTCACCACCAGTCACGTCTTCACCTGGTTCGGGCAGAAGTACTACCAGTGCAACGACTGGTCGCGGCGGGTGATGGACCGACTGGCGGTCGACCGGCCCGACGTCGTGTTCACCAACTCCACCCGCCCCGAAGAGGGCAAGGGTGCGCGCGGCGACTTCGTCCCGCAGGACTACAAGGACATCTTCGCGGAGTTCCGCGACCGGGGGCAGCGGGTCGTGGCGGTCCGCGACAACCCGTGGGCACACGGCAAGGTCACGCCGCCCGAGTGCCTGGCCGAGGGCAACAAGCCCGAGGTCTGTGGGGTCCCTCGCGAGATGGCGCTCGCCCCGACGGACCCGGCTCTCGCGGTCGCTCCGGACTTTCCCAACATGAACTTCCTCGACTACTCCGATGCGATGTGCGACGCCGCATACTGCCCGGCGGTGGTCGGCAACATCCTGGTCTGGCACGACTATCACCATCTGTCGGCGACCTTCGTCCGGAGTCTCATTCCGGCCGTCGACGCCGACCTCGGTCCCGCCCTGCAGTGGTGGTGAGCGCCGACCACACCGACAATGGACTCGGAACGATGGCCCGCCGAGGGTGTTCGACTCAGCTTGTCCCCAGGTGAGGCTGTTAATTTGAGCGCGATCCGCTCCGGATCGTCCATCGAGTGGTTGGGGTCGTGACACACGCATGACGACGTATGCACCGAAGCCCGGCGGCGAACCCGCCGATTCCGGCGTCGGCGCGACTGCGACGATCCGGAGGGTCGGCAAACGCGCCTACCTGCATCATCTCGACCTCATTCGCGCGACGACCTTTTCGCTGGTCATCTTCGTCCATTGCCTGACGCAGACCACCGACGAGTTCAACAACCTCGGGGTCAACACGGCGTCGCTGTTGCTGCATTTCACCCGCAACACGTTCTTCGCGCTGACCGGGTTCGTGTTGATGTACCAGAACTACGACAAGGCCGACTTCAGCACGACCGGATTCTGGCGCCGCCGCATCAAACTGGTGATCTTCCCGTACCTCATCTGGTCAGCGATCTATTGGCTCGTGCAGCAGGTGTGGGCACGAGATCGGGTCGGCGACCTGCTGTCGGACCCGATCGGCGGGCTCACCGAGTTCGCCCGCCTGATCGCCTGGGGTCTGTCGGGGTTCCAGATGTACTTCCTGTTCGTGATGCTGCAGGTGTACCTGCTCTTCCCGCTGATCCTGTGGCTGGTCCGCGCCACCGCGGGCAGGCACGTCCTGCTGCTCGGCACGAGCCTCGGTGTGCAGGTGGCGATCACGTCGACCATCACCTACTGGGAACCGCCCGCCGCGATCGCCGGGTTCTGGTGGCATCACTACGCCACGTTCATCCCCTACCAGTTCTTCATCCTCTACGGGGCGGTCGCGGCGGTGCATCGCGAGGCGATCGGCCGCTGGATGCAGGGCAAGGGCTGGTGGCTGTTCGGGGCGCTGATGGCCACCGGCACGCTGGCCGTCGGCATCTACCTCGGTGGAGTGTGGTTCGGCGACCGTCCGGTCCACGACCACGATTCCGCATTCTTCCCGTGGCTGCTGCCGTTCCTCATCGTGGCGATCACGTGTCTGTACGCAGCCGCGGCGCATTGGGGTTCGAACTGGCGTGAGTTCACCCCGCGCTTCGCCCGAGTGGTGTCGTTCGCGTCGAACCGCTCGTTCGGCGTCTTCCTCGCACACGTGTTGGTGCTGTACTTCGTGCTCATGCCGCAGTCCGGGGAACAGCCGTGGATTCTGGCGACACTCGGGCAGCCGTGGGGCACGATTATCACCTACCTCGCGACGATCGGCGGGTCGTTGCTGTTGATGGAGATCCTGCGGCGGCTGCCGGGTTCGCTGTACCTCACCGGGCGTCCACGGTTAGCGTTCGGGAAGCGCTGAGCCAGCGGAAGTTACGCCGCTCACTATGTTCGCCGACCACTCGATCAGCGGGAGAACTGTTTTCGCTGGTCGAGTAGGCCGAGGCGCTAGCCGAGGCCGTATCGAGACCCCAGCGCCCACGGCCGGGCGAACAACTCCCGCACGTGATTACGAAGCACCGTCACCGTCGGGCATTCACATTCGGCCGCGACCCCGGTGGCATCGATCCCATGGCTCCGACACAGCGCGATCGCCCGGGACACATGAAAATCCTGGGTGACGATGACCGCGCGCTCCACTCCGAAGTCATCGTGGGCGCGGCGGCAACTGGCGTCGGTATCCAGGCCGAGCGGGTCGTCGACGATGGCCCCCGGCGCCACACCCCGGTCCTCCAGATAGGTTCGCATCACGGCGGGTTCGTCGCCGGCATATTCAGAACCGTTACCGGAGTTGATGATCCGATCGACACGCCCTGACCTGTATAGCTCCAGCGTCGTGTCCAGGCGGCCACGAACGTAGTCGCCGGGCTCCCCGTCGTCGACCAGCGATCCGAGCACCAACGCCGTCGACCCGACCGGAACCTCGTCCTCCTCGACCACCCGTCCCGACGCCGACCAGAACGCCCATGTCGCACCGATGGTCACGAGGAGTTCCGCTGCAACCATCGCGATCAGAACCGTCCACCGCAGGGCCCGGGTCATCACAGCGCCTGCGTCATCGCGCCCGCAACGCGGTCGACAGCTGTGCGGCCAGCCACTGTTCATAGTCCCCCGAACTCCAGTTGCACCGACCCACCAGGTCGTCGTAGACCGCGGGCCCGGTCAGAGTCCACATCGCATCGATGAGCCGCGTGCGCGCCGCCCCGTCCGGCAACTCGACTCGCTGCGAGAGTCTGTTGAGCGCGTTCGTGTTGCCCTGTCTCCGTTCAGTGTTCATCTTCTGCACCAGCCCCTCGAGGATGGGATCGCCGGCGGCACCGTGCTCGAGCAGCACGCCCAGCAGCGGACCGACGCGCTCCTGGATGCCACGGGTCCAGCCGGCGTACGCCGCGGCGAACTCGTCGATCGTGCCCGCCGCGGTGAGCCGGAGGAACTCCGGACGTTCGCTCATCGGTGTCTCGTCGGCGTCGCCGGCCAGCATCACGTCGTAGACCGCCTTGACCACCTCGGCCTTCCCGCCGATCGCGTTGTAGATCGTCTGCGGACTGACCTCGGCAGCCTTGGCGAGGTCGGTGACCCTCATCTGCGCGTAGCCCCCGTGTAGCAAGAGCTCACGCGCGGTGGCCACGATCCGCTCCCGTGTCCGGGCGGCAGCACGCTCGCGCCCCGAGCTGTCATAAGCCCTGGCCATGTGCACCTCAATCTGTTAGATTCACATTCCAATGGAATATGAATCCATTCAATTCCGGTCAGCGAGGAGTCTACCCATGTCCTACCTCACCAATCCCGCGGTCCCGGCCGCGCGCGCCGTCTTCGACGCCATCAACTCGCGCGACCTGTCGTGCCTGGAGTCGTGTGTCACCGACGATTTCGTCGATCACGGCTCGCCGTTCCCGCTGCCCCCAGGGCCCGGCGGGTACCGGCAGATCCTGACCTTCGTCACCCAGGTGCTCAGAATCCGATACGAGATCGAGGACTTCTTCAGCACCGACGACCGGATCGTGCTGCGCGCCGTGGCCCACGGCGTCGGCGTCGACGCGGTGCACGGGCCCGGCGCCGATGGACGCACCTACGCGATGCCGACCGCTCACATCTACCGCACCGAGGGCGACCGGCTGGCCGAGCACTGGGGCATCCGCGACGAGCTGGGTGCGCGAATTCAATTGGGAGTACTGGCGGCGCCGGAGCCGGTTGGCAGGTGAGGCGCGAGGGTCTCGATACGGTGCTCGCAGGCTCACACCTACTCGACCACCGAAAACAACGGCACCCGCAAGCTCACACCTACTCGACCATCGGGAAGGCTCTCGACCATCGAGAAGGCACTCGACCACCGATAGACAACGGATTCGCCGAATTCCCCTCGGTGATCGGTGCCGGGCCGATACTGGGATGACGCGCTGTGACACCACCGCGCGCCACTCGAGTCCGGAGGTCGTCTCGCGATGCCCTACATGCCGATCACCGAATCGATGTTCCTGCTCGCGGAGAACCGCGAACAGCCGATGCACGCCGGTGGGCTGCAACTGTTCATCCCCAGGGAAGGCCAGTCCGCCACCGACCTCGCGACGGAGATCTTCGAGACGTTCCATTCCTGTCCGGAGATCCGGCCGCTGTTCCGCAAGCGGCCGGCCTCACCGGCCTCGCTGGTGGGCACGCTCGCCTGGTCGTTCGACGACGACATCGACGTCGACTATCACGTCCGTCGTGCCGCGTTGCCGCGTCCGGGGCGCATTCGCGAACTGCTGCGGTACGTCTCGCTCAATCACAGCGCCCTCCTCGATCGCAACCGGCCGATGTGGGAGCTGCACATCATCGAGGGACTCGACGACGGTCGCGTCGCTGTCTACACCAAGATCCATCACTCCCTGTTGGACGGTGTCTCGGCGCTTCGTTTGCTGGAGAACTCCCTGTCGCCGGACCCCGACGACCGCAGCGGGACGGCGTGGTGGGACCCGGCATTGATGCGGCGACGTCGAAATCCCCGTGCACCCAAGAGCGTTTCGGCACTCGAGCGGATCACCGGGACAGCGGGGCAGACGCTGGGGGCCGTCGGTCAGGTGGTCGGTGCGCCCGCAGCTGCCGCGAAGATCGCGTGGACGGCGATCACCGACGACGACTTCGCCGCGCCGTTCGTGCCCGCGCCGAAGACGATCCTCGACGTACCGATCGGCAGCGCACGCAGATTCGCCGCTCAGCAGTGGCCGCGCGATCGGTTCGACGCGATCGGAAACTCCCTCGGCATCACCCTCAACGACGTCGTGGTCGCCACCTGCGCCGGTGCCCTCCGCGCCTACCTGATCGACCAGGACGCGTTGCCCGACCGCCCGCTGATCGCCGCACTCCCTGTGTCGATGCATGGCGACAGCGGTCGCGAAGGCAATGCGGTGACCGCGATCATGGCCAACTTGGCGACCGATCAACCCGATCCGGAACGGCGCCTCGACGCAGTGGTCGCGTCCACCCGCAAGGCCAAGCAGGTGATCCGTGGACTCCCCACACTGCAGGCGCTGATGTTCGGCGCCGCCACCTTCGCCCCGCTGGCCCTCGCACCGGTCCCCGGATTCGTGCGAACCACACCGCCCCAGTTCAACCTGCTGATCAGCAACGTGCCGGGCCCGTCACAGCCGATGTACTGGAACGGCGCCCGGCTCGACGGCTGCTACCCGGTGTCGATCGCCATGCACGGGCAGGCCATGAACATCACCCTCACCACCACCGGCGACCAGGTGAACTTCGGCATCATCGGCGCACGCAAAGAGCTGCCGAGTCTCCAGCGCATCCTCACCCACCTCGACAGTGCCCTCGAGGATCTCGAGAAGGTCGCGGGTGTCGGTGGTTGACGCACGAACCCGCGTTCAGCACGCGTCGACTGCCTCGGCGTAGCGGAACCAGTCGGGTAGTGAATGTACGAACTCGTCGTGGACGACCGGCGACCCGGCCGCCCGCCAATCGACGGTGTCGTCGATCTCGATCTCGTACTTCTTCCATTCGAACCAGTTGATCATCTTCAGTTCCGGGAAACGGTCCGGGATGTCGGCGGCGAAGACCTGCTTCCACCACATCGACTTCACCGCGAGTTCCGCGGCGCCCTCGTCGGCCCTCGACGGGGTGTAGATCGCCGCCGTCTCGACGATCGCAACAGGCTGGCCGCGGTCGACGCCGTACTCCTGATAGAAGTTCGGAACCGCCCGGTCGTCACCGGCCGTGCCGAGGTAGGTACCTTCCAGCATCCGGCTGAACTTTCCCGGCTCGGTGATCTCGTTGTCGCCCCACGGTCGCTTGTTGCCCCAGTGGTACAACGAGATCCCGGCCCAGTCGACCACGTCGTCGCCCGGGTAGTACGGGCCGTAGGAGTCGTCGTCGGCGGTGAGTTCACCGTCGTGATCGGTGTCGACGAGGTCGAAATCCGCCGTGTCGGGAGCCGCCGCATACTTGCCACCGACGAACGGGTAGCCGCCACCGTAGTTCGGCGCCCACATCATCGCCGTCCCGGGCGCCTTGCGGTCGATCATCGCCGCGACCCGGCGGAACGTCTCCACGTAGGCCACCGGCTGCTGCCCCCACGCGTACCAGGTGCCGTTCATCTCGTGGGCGAACCGCAAGATCACCGGCACCCCTGAATCATTGAGTTTCCGTAGGTCGTCGCCGAGGCGTCCGATGACGCCCTCGTCGATGGCGGCCAGGCCCGCATGCGGTTCCAGGGTCAACACCATCACGCCGGAATCCGTCTTCACCTGCTCCGCGGCCGCCACGGTGTGTGCCCAGGTCGCGTTGTCGTACGGGATGTCGGAGAACTGGACGGCCACCGCCGGCGCGTGCCCGAGCATCGATCGGTGTTGCCCGAGCGATTCCGCCTCCCAGTCGAGGTTGACGCCGAACAGCACTCCCTCGTCGGGCACGACGCGCGTCGAATCGACCACCGCACAGGGCGGTTCGGGCGGAGGCAGATAGTGCTGGAACAGGGCGCCGGCGGCACCGACACCGATGACCATCGCGATGACGGGTATCAGGATCGAGGGGTGGCGTCGGCGGCGCTTGGACCAGCGGTCGGCAAACCCGCCATCGACTTCGTCACGCGCACTTTCAGTTTCGATTGGGGGCGTGGTCATGTCACACTCATTTCAAGGCCGGTCGTTTCCAGGCCCCTTTCGCAGGCCCCTCTTCTCTCAGGCACGGACGGACGGAGTCGGACTCGATGAGATGGCGCACACCGATCAGGACATTCAGCATGCCCCGCTCCACGGCGACCCTGCTCGCGGTCGTCGCGGTCACCGCGGCGTGCCAGGCGACCGCCGACGAGACGCAACCCCATCACGTCCAATGGGGGGCCTACCTCCCCGACCTCAACGGAACGGACGTGACGTCGGACGCCGGTGTGGTCGGTGTGGCCACCCGTGCCGATCAGTCCCTCGACCTCATCCTCACCTTCTCGGCCCTGAACGAGCCTGTCCCGCTTGATGATCTCGCGACCATCTCGGCGTCGGGTGCGACACCCGTCGTCACGATCGAACCGTGGGAGCCCGACGGCGGACCGGAACAACCCGACTACCGCCTCGACACCTTCGCGACCGGGGTTCACGACGCCGACCTGCGGCGCTGGGGACAGCAACTCGCCGACTGGGGGCAACCGGTGCTGCTGCGGTTCGCACACGAGATGAACGGGGACTGGTATCCATGGGGCATCACCGTCAACGGCAACACGGCCGAGGCCTACCGGAACACCTGGATTCGGATGCACGAGATCATCAGATCCGCAGGGGCGGAGAATGTCTCGTTCGTGTGGGCACCAATGGCTGCGGTGAGCGGAATCGCCGACTTCGAGGCAGCGTACCCAGGGGCGGAATACGTCGATCGTCTCGGGCTCGACGGCTACAACTGGGGTGACGACGGCGTCCACGGGTGGGCGTCGCCCGACTACATCTTCGCCGACAGCCTGCGTCGTCTGCGGGCCCTCGACGACGCCAAACCCATCCTGGTCGCCGAGGTGGCCTCGGCCGACGATCCCGACCCCACCCGCAAGGCGGACTGGATCACTCACTTCGTGCGCCTCATGACGATCACGCCGGGAGTGGAGGGATTCGTCTGGTTCCAGGCCAACAAGGAACGGGACTGGAGGTTCAACTCGAACCCACTGAGCGAGAGCGCCTTCCGGAAAGGACTGGCCGACGTGCCCGGTGTCTGACCGGCCCGGTCGGCCGCGTGCGATCGATGGCGTGCTGCCGGTTCGCGTGCACGGTGAAGACCTTGCGCAGGTCGAGGGCCTCCAGGGCATCGGTCAGGACCGGCGAGTGCCCATATGCACGCAGATCGGCGCCCTGCGTCCGGGCTGCCCGCATCGCATGCAGGAGGTCCGCGACCCCGGACGGTGTGACGGTCGTCAGGCCCGAGACATCGAGCAGGACGAGGCGGGCACCACGCGAGCAGGCCTCGGCGACACGCAATCTCAAACGCGTCGTCACATCCGCCGCGCCGTCGAGCGCGATGTCGAGGGCGGTGATGTCGAAGGTGCTGTCGCCGAAGTAGGCGTACTCGGGGGTTCGGATGGTCATCGTGTCTCTCCTGTGTCTCGGTGGGTCATGGCGTTCGGTTGGTCAGGGTCGTGGTGGATTCAGCGGGGCCGGTTTGCATGGAAGAGACTGTGGGGCCGGATCATTCATGTCGGCACCCCGGCGGCATCGAGGTCGCCGGCGACGTCACGGGCCTGCTCGGCGGCCGGGGTGATCGGCGGGGGCGGCTCGGCCGGGCGGTAATGAGCGGCACGGACCACGACGGACAGCAGCAGGAGATCGAGCGCGACCCAGCCGATGGAGAGGAAGGTCGGGAACGTCTCGGCGGCACCGACCGACCAGCGAATCAGCCCGACCGCACACGCGCAGACCAGAGCGATCATCGCCACCAGCTGGATCGCGACCGGCCGGTAGTCGACACGGGACTCCTCCCGCACCTTGGGGGTGACCGAGAACGCGATGTGGCGGCGCAGGAACACGGCGGCCGCAGCCGACAGGGTCGCGGCGATCCAGGTCGGGAAGAGCGCGAACGAGATCTGCTGACCGCGCCACAACCCGCTGGAGCGATACCCGGCCACGAGGAAGAGCAACTGGCAGGCGAGGAAGAACGGGATGAACCGTGCGAAGAAGTCCAACGGCAATGCCTCCATGGGGAACACGCCGATGCCCAGATAGATGATCGGTGCCGCGATGTAGACGACCGCGGCGAATCCGTTGAGGTAGGAGGTCATCGTCGCCAGGTACATCAGTCGTTGCGCGACACTGAGTCCCTTTCGCAGCAGTGGGTTATCTGCGAAGAACACCTGCATGGAGCCGGTCGCCCAACGTTGCCGCTGGACGAGCATCGTCCGCAGGTCGTCCGGCGCCAGGCCCTCGACGAGTACTTCGTGGTGATAGACGCTCTCCCACCCCATCGCATGCAGGTGCATCGCGGTGGCCATGTCCTCGGTCACCGTCGCGGTGTTGATCGGCTGGATCGCGAGCGCCTGATCGATGCGGGACACCTCGATCGCGTCGACCGTCGCGGTGAACTCGGCGACCACCGACTCCGGCAGTGGCGTCGACTCGAGCACGTCCCGAATGCGCACCTGCAGGTCGAAGGCGACGTCGCCGACCGGCTCGCCACGTCGGAGTCCGATCTGCGCCAGCCGCACCGCCGTGTGGGCGTCCTCCAGCGGCCGGCGCAACGTCGAGCCCGGCCCGGCGTCGTTGATCATGTCCTCGAGTCGCGCCCGCCGTTCTCGCAGCGCCCGACGACCGTGTGCGTCGATCCCCTGCGAGTAGGTCGTGAGGCCCAGGGCCATCAGGGCTTCGCGACGCAGCACGGCGTTGGACCCGCAGAAGAAGGCGGCGCCCCACCCGTCCTTGCCCTGCTGGATCGGTCCGTAGAAGAGCTCCGCCTGACTGCCGAGCGGATCGTGGTCGGGGACGTTCCAGAAGTACTGCGGGGTCTGGACGAAGGCGACGGACTCGTCGGTGAAGTATCCGAGAACGCGCTCGAGGAACTCCGGTTTGGGCACCTGATCGGCGTCGAGAATCGCGATGAACTCGCCGTCGGTCCGGAACAAGGCATTGTTGATGTTTCCCGCCTTGGCAAAACGTTGTCGCCCCTGCCACTCCTCACCACGGGTTATGTAGCCGACCCCGGCGCGTTGGGCCGCGACACGGAACTCCTCCCGGTCGCCGTCGTCGAGAATCCAGGTGGCGTGTGGATGGCGCATGTCACGTGCCGCGATGGCCGTGGTGAGGACCAGATCGAGGGGCTCGTTGTAGGTGGTGATGAACACATCGACGGTCGCCGATGCGGGCGCAGGCGCCGGCGCATCGCGTCGGCGCGCATTCCAGACAAGAAATCCGAAGAGAACCGATTCCGACAAGCTATAGGTTTCCGCAATTGCGAGCGGTACCGCGATCCACCATGCACCCCAGGCAATTGTTTCCGTCCACCGCCACGTGATGTACGCCGCACCGAAAGAAACTACGAGAATTGCGATTAATCGAAGAAAAAACAGACGAACACCGCCCACGGCCGTCTCCTCAGGGCATCTGCTCCGGATTGATATGACTGCCGTCGTTGCAGTTCAGAGTCAATGGTGAGGGCGTCCGAGGCGGTCCGCAATTCTTCGCCACGCGAAAGAAAAAGGCACGATCGCGGACGTGCGAGAAATTCGATTCGGCGACCATGTTTGTGACAAGGAAGTAACCAAGAATCGACGATCACTGTCGCGCACTACATCCTTTGAACGAACCCCGGTAGACATTCTTGTGAGCTGACAGGACCATTCGTGCAGCTGTGACACTCGCCACAAAGATTCCCATCATGACGAACTGACTCGACAGTAAGTTACTCGTGGGTATCATCTGGGCAGGAACTCCTGCCGCGGACCGAGCGTTGGTTAGGCCAGCCTTGGCAGCGCCACATCGTCGGCAGGAACTACGGTTACCTGTAGTACACGTCGGCCACGTGCGCCACAGCCTGCGCAAAGCCGCCGACGCCGCCCCAGAGAAAGGCCGGGACGCGCCCGTGACTTCCACGACGATCGCCATCGGTACCATCACGACACTCGTCAGCCTCGTGTGCTGGGCGATCTTCTTCCAGGGTGTCGGGCGGATGGTCCGCACGATCAGCAAGGGACAGAAGATCGATCGAGCGCGGATCTTCCCGATCCTGCCCCGCGTCAAGACGGTCGTCGTCGAGTTCGCCGCGCACACCCGGATGGCGAAGTTCCGCACTGTCGGCTGGGCGCACTGGCTGGTGATGGTGGGCTTCCTGCTCGGCTTCATCTTCGTCTTCGAGGCCTACGGACAGGCCTTCGATCCGCACTTCCACTGGCCGATCATCGGGAAGTGGCCGATCTACGGACTGGCCGAGGAGATCCTGGGGTGGGGAACCGTCATCGGCGGCGTTGTGCTCCTGGTCATCCGGCAGCTCAATCACCCGCGCGTCCCGGAGCGGCTGTCGCGGTTCTCGGGATCGAATTTCAGGGCCGCGTACTTCGTCGAAGCCGTCGTCATCATCGAGGGCCTGGGCATGCTCGGCGTCAAGCTGCTGCAGATCGCGTCGGGACTGAAGGACACCCCGATCTGGGCGTCGCCCACGCTGCATTACCTGGCGATGCCGTTCGAGGGCGTGCCCGAGTGGACCGTCTCGGCGATGGCGGTGGTCAAACTGCTGTCGGCGATGATCTGGCTGGCCGTGGTCGGGCGCAACATCAACTGGGGCGTCGCCTGGCACCGCTTCGCGGCGTTCGTCAACATCTACTTCAAGCGTGAGGCCGACGGCGGCGTCGCCCTGGGCGCGCTCAAGCCGATGATGAGCCAGGGCAAGGTCCTCGACATGGAGACCGCTGACCCCGATGTCGACGCCTTCGGCGCCGGCAAGATCGAGGACTTCTCCTGGAAGGGCTGGCTCGACTTCACCACCTGCACCGAATGTGGCCGCTGCCAGAGCCAGTGCCCGGCCTGGAACACCGGTAAGCCGCTGTCGCCGAAGCTGCTGATCATGTCGCTACGCGACCACGGGTACGCGAAGGCGCCCTACCTGTTGGCCGGCGGCAAGCAGGACATGGCCGGCGACGAGGTCGGACTGGTCGACGCCGACGGCAACGTCGACGAGTCGAAGCTCAACGCGATCCCCGAGTCGGCTCGCGCCGAAGCCGCCCGCAAGTTGGTCGGCGAGAGCAAGGGCGCAACCGGCGGCGGAAACGGCATCGAGGCCGCCGACGGCGAGTTCGATCCCGAGGCGCTCGGTGCCGTCATCGACACCGAGACCCTGTGGAGCTGCACCACCTGTGGTGCGTGCGTGGAGCAGTGCCCGGTCGACATCGAGCATGTCGACCACATCCTGGACATGCGTCGCTACCAGGTGCTGATCGAGTCGGACTTCCCGACCGAGCTCGCCGGCATGTTCAAGAACCTGGAGAACAAGGGCAACCCGTGGGGTCAGAACGCCTCGGCGCGCACCAACTGGATCTCCGAGATGGACATCGAGATCCCGGTGTTTGGGCAGGACGTGGAGAGCTTCGAGGGCTTCGAGTACCTGTTCTGGGTCGGTTGCGCAGGCGCCTACGAGGATCGTGCGAAGAAGACCACCAAGGCCGTCGCCGAGTTGCTCGACGTCGCGGCCGTGAACTTTCTGGTCCTCGGCGAGGGCGAGACCTGTACCGGTGACTCCGCCCGTCGCGCGGGCAACGAGTTCCTGTTCCAGATGCTGGCCCAGCAGAACATCGAGATGCTCGGCGAGGTGTTCGCCACCGCGCCGCAGCAGCGCAAGAAGATCGTCGTCACGTGTGCGCACTGCTTCAACGCGCTGGGCAACGAGTACCCGCAGCTCGGCGCGAAGTACGAGGTCGTGCACCACACGCAGCTGCTCAACAAACTGGTCCGGGAGAAGCGCCTGGTGCCCGTCGCCCCGCTCGGCGAGGGCGTCACCTACCACGACCCGTGCTACCTGGGCCGCCACAACAAGGTCTACGACGCCCCGCGTGAGCTGATGGCCGCGTCCGGCTCGAATCTCACCGAGATGCCGCGGCACGGCGAGCGGTCCATGTGTTGTGGTGCCGGCGGCGCCCGGATGTGGATGGAAGAGCAGATCGGCAAGCGCATCAACATCGACCGGGTCGACGAGGCGCTCGATACTCTCGGCACACCGAATGGGGATGCGCCGCAGAAGGTTGCCACCGGCTGCCCGTTCTGCCGCGTGATGCTCACCGACGGCGTGACCGCACGCACGTCGAACACCGAGCAAGAGGGCAAGATCGAGGTCGTCGACGTCGCGCAGTTGCTGCTGGAGTCAGTCAAGCGCGGCGCCCCCGAGGTCAAGCGTGGCGGACGGTACCTCGGTCCCGCATCCGTGCAGACCGCCGAGCCCGAACCGGCCGCCGCGGAGAAGGAACCGGAGCCGGCCGCAGCCACCGCAGCCGCGGCGACCGCCACGGCCACCGAGGCGAAGCCGAAGCCGAAGGTCGGTCTGGGCATGAAGGGCGGCAAGAAGCCTGGTGCCACTGCCAAGACCGACGCACCTGCGGAATCTGCGGCGCCGGCCGAGAAGAAGCCGGCTGCCAAGGGATTCGGTATGGGCAGCAAGGCGAAGAAGCCGGGCGCGGCCAAGGCCGATGCCGGATCTGCTGCCCCCGCCCCGGCCGAAGCCGAGTCGTCGGCGGCCGTCGAGGAGACTGCCTCGCAGAAGAAGCCGGTGGCAAAGGGATTCGGCATGGGCAAGGCCCAACGGCCGGGTGCCGCGAAGCCGAATGCCGCCGCACCCGAGGCCGGCGTCGACGCGCCTGCCGAGAACAAGGTCGCCGAAACCGAGTCCGCGCCAGATGCGGTCCCGACTGCCGATACCGAATCCGCGGGCGGCTCCCCCGCGGCGACCGGCGGCTCCGCCACCGAAGCAAAAGCCGGTAAGGCCAAGGGCTTCGGCATGGCAGCGGGCAAGAAGCGGCCGGGCGGTGCGACCAAGCCGGCTGCCGCGGCGACACGCGCGCCGAGCCGGCCTGCAGCGGCTGACGAGGCAGAGACGCCCGCAGCAGAGCCGGCCCCGACACCGAGTGCTCCTGCGGCAGCGGCCTCGACCGAAGCGAAGGCCGGTAAGGCCAAGGGCTTCGGGATGGCCGCGGGCAAGAAGCGGCCGGGCGGTATCGGCTCGGCGGCGAAGCCGGCGGCCGCCGAACCCGAGCCTGCGGAAGCGGCCGAGGCGCAGGTCGTCGAGGCAGAGGCTGTCGATGAAGAGGCGGCCGGCACCGTCGAATCCGCGCCGGCGGAGACGGCGGCTGTCGCGTCCACCGAGTCCACCCCCGGCAAGGCCAAGGGGTTCGGCATGGCGGCAGGCAAGAAGCGGCCTGGCGGCATCGGGAAGGCAGCTCCGAAGCCGGCCGCCACGCCCGAGCCGACTCCGAGCGAGCCCGAGCCCGTGGCGGACGAAGCGGTGGCCGAGTCTGACGAAGCGTCAGCAGACGCCCAAAGCAGTGCGGACACCGAGGATTCCGCTCCGTCTCCGAACGGGTCGTCGGCCAAGACGATCTCGGAGGCCGGCGCATCCAAGGCGAAGGGCTTCGGTATCGCCGCGGGCAAGAAGCGGCCCGGACACAAGTAGAAACGACGTATACCCGACAACACCACCTTGGTTTCGTTCCCAAGGTGGTGTTGTCGTTTGGGGGTGCTTGTCGTCCCGCGAAAACCGGTTTGCGCTGTGCTGTCACAATTGAACTCGTGAGTAGACCGCATGTATCGCACCTGAACCAGAACCTCAAGCCACTCGAGCAGTCCCAGAAGCTGCAGAACGTGTGCTACGAGATCCGGGGACCGGTGCACGCGCACGCGGCGCGGCTCGAATCCGAGGGCCACCGCATCCTCAAGCTCAACATCGGCAATCCCGCGCTCTTCGGCTTCGAAGCGCCCGACGTGATCATGCGCGACATGATCCATGCCCTCCCCTACTCACAGGGCTATTCGGAGTCGGCCGGTGTGCTCTCTGCCCGTCGCGCCGTGGTCACCCGCTACGAACTCCTCCCCGACTTCCCCTACTTCGACGTCGACGACGTGATCCTCGGCAACGGTGTCTCCGAGCTGATCACGATGACCATGCAGGCATTGCTCAACGACGGCGACGAGGTACTGATCCCGGCCCCCGACTACCCGCTCTGGACGGCGATGACCTCCCTGTCCGGTGGCCAGCCCGTCCACTACCGCTGCGACGAGGAGAACGGCTGGAACCCCGACGTCGCCGACATCGCGGCCAAGATCACCGATCGCACCAAGGCAATCGTCATCATCAACCCGAACAACCCGACGGGTGCGGTGTACTCCCGCGAGGTGCTCGAACAGCTCGTCGAACTCGCGCGGCAACATTCGTTGCTGATCATGGCCGACGAGATCTACGACAAGATCCTCTACGACGATGCCGAGCACATCAACGTCGCCTCGCTGGCGCCGGATCTGCTGTGCCTCACGTTCAACGGCCTGTCGAAGGCCTATCGGGTCTGCGGATATCGCGCCGGCTGGTTGGTGCTCACCGGGCCGAAGGACCACGCGCGGGGATTCATCGAGGGCCTCGGCATCCTCGCGTCGACCCGCCTGTGCTCGAACGTACCGGGGCAGCACGCGATCCAGGTCGCGCTCGGCGGCTACCAGAGCATCGAGGCGCTCGTCGCCCCCGGTGGACGTCTCTACGAGCAGCGCAACGTCACATGGGAGAAGCTCAACCAGATTCCCGGCGTCAGTTGTGTGAAGCCGAAGGGCGCGCTTTACGCGTTCCCCCGTCTGGATCCGAATGTCCACGAGATCCACAACGACGAACTGTTCGTCCAGGACCTACTGCTTCAGGAGAAGATCCTCGTGGTGCAGGGCACCGGCTTCAACCTCACCGATCACAACCACTTCCGGATCGTCACCCTGCCGTGGTCGCGCGATCTGGACGAGGCGATCGATCGTATCGGCAACTTCTTGTCCGCGTACCGCCAGTGATCCGGCAGCCCGGTCCGAGATCGGCGGTCAGAGATCGATGGTCAGACTGTCGTCCGCAGCCCGGGACACACACGGCAGCATGAAGCCCTGCTGTCGTTCGTGATCGGTCAGCACCGAATCGGCGTGCTCCACCTCGCCGTCGAGTACACGCACCTTGCAGGTGCCGCAGAAGCCTTGTCGGCACGAGTACGTCGCGGCCGGTGCGGCACGCAACAACGCCGTCAACATCGATTCGTCGTGTGCCACCGTCAGGGTGTTCCGGCCGGCGATACTCACCTCGAACTCGCGGCCGGCCGGGGTCGGCAGGCCGAATCGCTCGAAGTGGATCTCGGCGCAGTGCTCGGCAGTGCGGAGCGCGGCGAGCAGACCGTCGGTGAGCGATGGTGGACCGCAGAAGTACACCGCGGCGTCGTCGCCGATGGCGTCGATGAGCCCCGTTGCGGTGGGGATACCTGCGACATCGTCGGTGCGGATGTCGATCCGGTTGCGGCCCTCCGGGTTCAGGCCGGCGAGCCGTTCGAGGTAGGCCAGCGAGTCCGTGCTGCGGCCGAGGTAGGTCAGTGTCCACGGCACGCCGAACGCCTCTGCGGTCTCGATCATCGGCAGGATCGGGGTGATCCCGATGCCACCGGCGATGAAGTGCAGTCGCGCCGCCGCCGAGCCGTGTCCCGGCAGCGCCAGGGGGAAAGCATTGAGCGGGTGGGTGATCCGGACGGTACCCCCCACCTGGAGGTCGTGCACCTCGGCGGAACCGCCTGACTCGGAGATGCGCCGGACGGCGATCCGGTACTCGCCGGCGTCGGCAGGTCGACCGCACAGTGAGTACTCACGAATCCGTCCGGACGGCAGGAGGATTCGGATGTGCGCACCCGGTGCCCAGGACGGCAGAGGCGTGCCGCAGGCAGGTCGCAGCAACAGTTCGACGACAGTTCCGTCCGCGGAGACCGGCGTTCGGGCGCTCACCTCGACGTCGATCGTCGTGGTCGCGTGCTCTCGGGTGTCGTATCGCAGGAACCGCTCCCACACCGGCATCCACGCGCCGAACAACGCGCGGGTGGCCGCCATGGTGTAGTCGGCTCGCGGCCGACCGTAGAGCTGCTCCGGAACTCGGGTCGCAGATCGTCGATTCGCCATCACATCGCCATCCGTGACGCGGGCGAGGACGCGAGGTACGCCACCGCCTGTGCCGTGGACCCGATGTCGGCGGGATCGTAGTCGCGCCGCAGGTAGGCGACGAGTGATCCCCCGAAGTGAGCGAACCCCGGCAGGAGCCCGGCGCGGGAGTCCGCATATCCCTGCCGCCAGAGCGCCACCTCGGATGTCGGGGCGGACTGGTCGTGGTGGTTGATGAAGTGGGTGCCGCGCACCAGCAGCGACATGAGCAGCGGGAACGCCGCAGCCATGGCCCACACCCTGCGGAAGTAGCTGTCGCCGAAGTAGGTCGCGACGTCGTGGGCCACGGATCGGTGCTCGACTTCCTCGGCCCCGTGCCACCGGTACAGGTCGCACAGCGCAGGTGCGGCGCCGGCCTCGTCCCAGCGGCTGTTGAGCGCGAAGTCCCCGAACACCGCGGTGAAATGCTCGACCGCGGCGATCAACCACAGCCGCGCGATCAGCCGCTTGCGGCGACGACGTCGCGACAGCCCCTGTCGAGGTCCCAGCACTGCCCGGAAGATCCACTCCACCTGGCGCTGGTACGGGGTCGCGTCGATGCCCTGGTCGCGGAGGTACCCCCACAGCACCCCGTCGTGGACGTTGGAGTGCATCGCCTCCTGGCCGATGAATCCACGCATGGACTCGCGGAGTTCTTCGTCGTCGACGAGGGGCAGCGCCTCCTCGAATGCCTCCACGAACCACCGCTCACCCTCCGGGAGGATGAGATTGAGCGCGCTGATGAAGTTCGAGGCGACCGGATGGCCGGGAATCCACTGGAGCGGGATTCCGTGCAGGTCGAACCTGACGTTGCGGGGACGAATCGCCACCGGGCCCGGATCGCCGCCGGGAGCGTCGGGGGACATCGGTCGAGCCTCCTACTGGCGTCGGCCGCCTGCCCCCGAATTGCGGACCGTCGATAGCGTTCAGTGAACATGTGTCGCACATGGCGCGCCGACCGTCGGTCGTCACGCCATGCCGCGCCACTGTGGCATGAATCCGTGTGCGACGCGAACCGCACGAATTGTCCGATCGTCGTCGCCCGGAGCGGATCATGACCGTCGTGCCGGCACTCGACCTGTTCACCTGCGCGGACGCATCCGGCTCGCTCGAATGGCCCCGAGCACATACCGGACCGCAAGTGATTCAAATCACTGTACGTCCCGGAGCGTCCGCGTTGAAGAGGCAATTCGAGTCAGCCGACAGCGGCCTCGCTACCTGCCCGCTGGGCGACATCGCCCGAGTCCGCACGCACGACGTCGTAGACCGCCTTCACCACTCCGTTCGTATAGGCCTCGTGCTCGACCAGTGACAACCGGCTCGTCGCCTCCGCCGGATCGTCGGCGAACAGCCGCTTTCCGGAACCGAGGACAACCGGGAATACGAGGAGGTGATACCTGTCGACCAGGCCGGCCGCCGCCAAACCCTGGGCCAGGGTCGCACTGCCGTGGACGAGGATGTTGCCGCCGTCGCCTTCCTTGAGACGTGCGACGTCGTCGAGGGATCGCAACACCGAGGTGTTGTTCCAGTCGGGGTCGGTCAACGTCGACGACACCACGTATTTCGGCATCGCGTTGTACTCGGCGAACTCGTCCATCGAGGGCCACACGGGTGCGAACTCCTCGTAGCTCACGCGCCCGATGAGTAGCGCGCCGGCTTCCTGCTGTTCGCGGCCCTTGATCTCGTAGGCCTCCTCGACGAAGTCGATGTCGGTGAAGGTCCAGCCGGCGCGGGGGTGGTCGCCACCGCCGGGCGAGTCGATGACGCCGTCGAGGCTGATGAACTCGGTGACGATGAGTGTGCGCATGGTGCTCCTGTTCTCAGGGGGCAAGACGGATGTCCTGCCTCTGATCATCCGTCGAACGGGCGAGGGCCAGATCGACAGTGCCCACCCCCGAACCCTGAGGAGCCCGCGAACGAAGTGAGCGTGCGTCACGAAGGGCGGCCCTTCGTGACGCTCGGCCAGCGCCTCGCTCCTCAGGGACCGGAGGGACTCCCGGCGCGCCACGCAACAGGTAGGCGGCCACGATGGCCGCCGCGGCGGTGATGGCGACGGCGACCCATACCGCGCTGTGCAGCCCGTCGACGAACACCTCCTGTACGGCGACACTGATCTGCCCGCCGGCCACCGCAGGGGCCTGGCGGGCGACCTCGACCCCGGCCATCACCGACTCCTCGGCGAGGCCGGTGAGCGCCTGAGGAAGTCCGAGCGCCGACAGCCGGTCGACGACGCCGGCGGTGTAGACCGAGGTCAGCACAGAGCCGAGCACCGCCACACCGAGAGTGCCGCCGAGTTCGCGGGTGGTGTCGTTGACCGCCGAGCCCGCGCCGGCCTGTTCGGGCCACAACGCCTCCATGATGACCTGCGTGCACGGCCCGGAGATGAACGCCAGGCCCATGGCCATCAGCGACATCGCCCAGATGATCAGCTCCCAGTAGCCCGAGGTGCGCGACGACACCTCGACCACGCCGAAGCCGGCCGACATGAACACCGCGCCGGCGACCACCACCGGCCGCGGACCGAACCGCTGCGACAACGACATCGCGACCGGCGAGAACACCGCCATCACGATCGCGAAGGGCAACGTCCGCAGGCCCGCCTCGAATGGGCTGTACCCCTTGACCGCCTGGAAGTACTGCGTGATCAGGAAGATGAATCCGAACAGCGCGAAGAACGCGACGCTGATCATCGCGGCCGCGGTGGCGAAGTGCCGGTTGGCGAACAGCCGGATGTTGAGGATCGGGTGGTCGATGATCAGTTCCCACCACGCGAACAGCCCCAGTGCGCCGACGGCCACGAGGAGCCCCGCGATCGTCCGCGGGTCGGCCCACCCGAAGTGCGGACCCTCGATCACCGAGTAGGTCAGCAGCCCGAGGCCGACGACCGAGAGCAGCAGACCGATGAGATCGAACCGGGCGACACGCTCCGGGCGGGTACCCGGGACCACCGCCACGATGGCGACGACGGCGATCGCGGCCACCGGCAGGTTCACCCAGAACACCGACGCCCACGAGAAGTTCTCCAGGAGCCACCCGCCCAGCACCGGACCGATGGCCACCGCGATGCCCGACGTCGCCGCCCAGACACCCACGGCCACAGCACGTTCCTTCGATTCGACGAAGACGGCCACGATGATGGCGAGAGTTGCCGGGAACACCAGGGCCGCGAACAGCCCGAGGCCGGCGCGCGCCGCGATCAGCTGACCGAGGGTCTGCGACGACGCCGCCAACACGGACACCGCCGCGAAGCCGGCGATACCGGTCAACAGCATGCGCCGGTGCCCGAACCGGTCGCCGAGGTAGCCACCGGTGAGCAGCAGACCGGCGAAGACCAGGGTGTAGGCGTCGACGATCCATTGCAGGCCGGAGATCCCGGCATCCAGATCACGCGCCAGGGTGGGCAGCGCCACGTTGACGATCGTGTTGTCGACCATCACTAGCAGTTCCGCGAAGCACAGGGCCGCCAGGGCCCACCAACGAGTCTTCATCTGCTTCTCCTCGAAAATTGTGGAACGTCGTCACATTTTTGTAGGACAGTGTTCTACTCCAATAGAACGCCGTCCTAGTACACTTGTCAACGTGTCGACCGTGAAGAATCCGCGAACACCCGCGACCGAGGTCCGGGCGAACCTCATCGCCGCAGCGCGGCAGCTCCTGGAACGCGAGGGTTCTGACGCATTGACCGTGCGCGGGGTCGCCGCGGAGGCGGGAGTGGCGCCGATGGGTGTCTACAACCATTTCGACGGCAAGGACGGTCTGCTGGATGCCGTGGTCACCGACGGTTTCCGCGAGTTCGGAACGCGCATCGCCGCCACCGATTCCGACGCGGCCGCGCGCCTGCTGGCCGCCGGCCGCAACTACCGCGCGTTCGCGTTGGACTATCCGCGGCTGTACGAACTGATGTTCTCGACGAAGTGCACGCCCGACGACGAGGTCGCGACCGGCGCGTTCGGCGTCCTCGTCGACATCATCCGGTACGGCCAGGCCGCGAACCTGATCATGGCCGGCGATCCCGACAGCCTGGCCGCGCAGGTCTGGGCGTGTGTCCACGGCGCGATGAGTCTTGAGCTCGCCGAGTCGCAGCCACCCTTCCTCGACCCGGCGGAGAACTACGAACACCTCCTGTTGCTGGTGGCGCGCGGAATCGCCGCGTGACGGTGTCGCGATTGCCATTTGCGAGAATGTCGCGGTGACCGAATACCGGATCGACGATCTGGCACGCGCCGCCGGAACCACCACCCGCAACGTCCGCGGATACCAGGACCGGGGTCTGCTGCCGAGGCCGCTGCGCCGGGGACGCATCGCGATCTACACCGACGCCCATCTCGCTCGACTCAAGGTCATCAACGACCTGCTCAAACGCGGCTTCACCATTCGCCACATCGGCGAGTTCCTGTCCGGCCTGCAGCGCGGAGAAAATCTCGCCAAGGTCCTCGGCCTCGAGGAGTTGGTGTCCGAGCCGTGGTCGACCGCGACGTCGACCACGATGTCGGCCCAGGATCTGCGGGATCTGCTCAACTCCGGCAACCCCGTCCACTACGAGCGTCTGGCGGAGTACGGGCTGATCGAACCCGACGACTCCGAGAGTCCAGACCGGTACACGATCCTCGATCAGGAGACGGTCTCCGCGTACGGCCGCCTGGTGAAGCTCGGTCTTCCGTTGAGCGGCATCCTCGATGTGCACGGACGTCTCGACCACGAGATGGCCGCCGTCGCCGAGATCGTCATCTCCGCAGGGCGGCGCGCCGTCACCGAGGGCCACGACGACGGCTGGATACCGCAGACGACGGCCGAATCCGAATGGGCGACAGAGCTTCTCGGTGAGCTGCGGCGCGCCGGGTCGGTATCCGCCCACAATGCCCTCGACCGCGCACTGGACCGCGACCTCGCGCGTCAGCTCAGCGAATACCTCGACCGCGCACGCGAATCCGCTGCCACCGATCCACCGGACGCCCCCGCCGCCGGGTAGACGCGGTGGGCCACAGCGTCATCGCCGTGGCCAATTACTCAGAACGGCAGGACGATCGGCGGCAGCCCGGGGATCGGATTCGGGACGGTCCGCTGCTGCGGTGGACCCGGCGCCGGGGCGGGTGCCGGAGCGGGCGGGGGCGGCGGGGCAGGCGGTGGCGCCGGTGCGGGACCGGGCGGCCGGTTTTGCGGTCCGCGTCGTGCCGGCGGGCCGCCCGTCGTCGACTCGGGGTTCGACGAGTAGGTCTCCGGTGGGGGCGGCGGCACATATTGTTCGGCGGGCCGTCGGGCCGCGGCGAGAGCTCGCCTGACGGCGACTCCGGGGTCGGCTGTGGTGGGGTCGGCCGGATCGGCGTCACCGCTGCCGGGATCGGCCGGTGCCGACGCCTCGCGACCGTCGTCGACGAACTCGGACAGACTGTCCGGGGTTTCCTCGCCACCGAACAGTGCGATGACGGCGGCGAAGACGACCGCGGCACCGACGCCGATGAGCGCGCAGACGGCGATGAGCCCCACCCCCGCCAATGGTCTCCGGAACGGCTTCCGAGAGCGGGGCGGGCGATCCGCCGCGAGTGATGCGATGGGGCCGGGCAGCGGGTCGTCGTTCGGGATCGGTGCGTCGTCGGGCCAGTCCTGCAACCGATCGACGCGCTCAACGGGTTGGGTGCGCTGCTCGACCGCCGCCGAGCCGGCGGAAGTCCGCGCGACGGGTGCCCGCGTGTCGGTTTCGCTGCGCCGATCGGACGGCCGGCCTGCCGACCGGAAGGCCCCGGGCCCGTCCACGACCACCGGCACCTCCGCATCCCGGCGGAGCATTGCCGCCAGTCCGGGCCAGGCGTCGTGACCCGCGGTGAGCACGACCGAACTGATCTCCTCCGGCGCGGCGACCGCCGCTTCGTCGCACAACTGCGCGACCTGTGGCCAGACCGTTTCGGTTGCCTCCTCGAGGTCGCGGCGCGTGACCCGGAAGAACGACACCCGGTCGTGCCCCACCACGACGGCGGTCTCGACTGTCGCCAGCCGGGACCGTCCACGTCCTGCGAGCTCCACGAGTTCTGCGGCCCATTCCGGGGAGGTCGGCCGCTCCACCCGGCCGGTGCGGACCAGGTGCGTGGCGAGGAGATGATCGAGTTCGGCGGGGCGGATGCTCGACATCCGCTCGGCCACGACGGTCTCCGTGGACGGGTCGACGGTGGCTATCCGAATGCCGTCAGCGGCAAGGTCCACCAAGAGAAAGAAGCGCTCGGGATCGACGTCGTCCGCGATCTGCCGCGCGGCGATGTCACCGAGTCGATCCGGAATGATGCGGCGCAGCGGATCGCCGATCGTGGCCGAGGTGCCGCGACCGACGGGCGTCGCAAAATCTCTCATCGGATCTCATGCCCTGCCGTCTCGAGCATTGACCGAACTCATGCCGGCTGGTTGCCGATCGTCCAAATGCCCAGGAAACCGAGCATCGATCAACCGACGTCTGCACGTCCGAGACTCCGAACGGTGACAGTCAGGTCGAACGTAACACGCCAGGACACGCAATGTGGCCTGACGAACGGTGACTTCAGAATGGCAAAACGATCGGCGGGAGACCCGGAATGGGATTCGGGATCACCCGTTGCCGGGGCTGCGGGCGGTTTCGAGGCTGGTTCTGTTGCCGCGTCGGTTCATCCGCAGTGGTCGGCGGCGGCGGTGGTGGCGGTGGCGTGTACCGCGCCGCCGGTAGGCCGGCCTCGACGACGTCGGCGGGATCGGCATAGGCCCGGGTGGGTGTGGGCGTGGTCGTGTCTGCCGCAACCGGCACCTCGGCGCGTTCGGACGTCTCGTCGCCGGTGACGGCGAGCACGCCCGCGACGGCGAGTCCCACGATCACGCAGACGGCTCCGAGCGCGATGGCCGCACGAATGATGGTGCGCCGGCGCTCGCGGATCGGGCGCTCGCGGATCGTCGCGGTGGCCGGAGTGTGGTCGGGATCGAGGGCCCATTCGCGCGGGTGGTAACCCGTCTGCACAACCGTCACCGGTCCGGTGTCGGCGATCGTCCGGGGAGACGGATCATCCACCGTGGTCGGCGCATCGAGCAGGTACGGCGCGAGCGGTTCGTACGGCGCGGCGTATGTGCCCGTCGTGTCGCGCAGCGCATGCACGTCGTCGCGCACGACGGCGATCGGATCGGTGGTCGGTGTGATCGCCGCATCCACCCACGCGACCGGAAAGTCACCGGACTGGTTGGGCTGCGGAACCTGTTCGGGCACAGGTGTTTCGAACTGGCCGGCGTCGACGACGGAACCGACGGCCACCGGGTCCGCCTGGGGCACCTCGGGTTCGGCCACGACGACGGGTTCGGTCATCGCCTCACCGACCGGGTCGTGATGGCGTCGGGGTCGCTCGTCGACGATCCGGTCCGCCTCCACGGCGACGACGGGCAGCGTGACGGCGTCGCCCAACATCTCCGACAGGCCCGGCCAGCGGTGATGTCCCGAATCGAGCACGACGGAGGCGACCGGGTCGGCGACGGCCGCAGCCGCCTGATCACACAGTAGGGCGATCTCGGCACGCAACGGCGCGGTCGCCTCGTCGAGGTCGCGTTGCGCGACCCGGAAGAACCGGACGTTCTGCTGCCCCATGATGAATGTGGCGTCCGAGGATGCGAGTCGTTCGCGACCGCGGGCCGCCAGTTCCAGGAGTTCGCTCGTCCACTCGTCCGTGGCCGGTTCTTCCACGCGGCCGGTACGGACCAGATGGTCGGCGAGGAGTCGGTCGATCACGTCGGGACGAATGGTGGTGATGAGCCGCTCCCCGACGACGGCCTCGAGGCGCGGGTCGACGATGCCGATGCGAAGGCCCTCGACTCGGATGTCGATCAGGATGAACGGCAGGTCAGCGGGTACGCCGACCGCGATCTGGCGGGCCGCGATGTCGCCGAGCAGGACCCGATCGATTGTTCGCGCATCGAGGTCGGTCGTGGCCTCGACCGACCGATCGCCATCCGTCGCGTCGTCTGTCATCCGATCCGGTGCCTTGCATCCATGAACGTTCCCCCGCGTCCGCCGCGCCGCTGAGCGCGCGCAGGCGTGCGGTCACGACACTAACACGGTGTTCTCAGGACCGCGGCCGCGCGACCTGCGGGGCCGCGGTCTCGATCGGCTCGGCCCCGTCGGCCGGAATCTGCGGCGCGGTCACCCGCATCGGCCCCCCGAGTGCGACCAGGCGCCAACCGGCGGCACGCCAGGCGGCGGCATCGAGACAGCGCCGGCCGTCGACGATGACCTTCGCCCGCACCACACCGGACAGTTCCTCGGGCAGCATGTGCACGAACTCGGCCCACTCGGTGGCCACCACCACCACGTCGGCGTCCTCGCAGGCCGCCGCGGCACTGTCGGCGTAGTCGAGGGTCGGATACAGCCGGCGCGAGTTCGCCATCGCCTTGGGGTCGAACACCGAGACCGACGCACCCCGCAGCGCCAGTTGCCCGGCCACGTTGAGGGCGGGGGAATCTCGGACGTCGTCGCTCTCGGGTTTGAACGCCGCACCCAGGATCGCGATGTTGGTACCGAGCACGTCGCCACCGGCGGCGTCGGACACCAGATCCACCAGTGCGGCCCGTCGGCGGGTGTTGATGGCATCGACCTCACGGAGGAACCGCAGCGCCCGACCGGCGCCCACCTCGTCTGCGCGGGCCATGAAACCGCGGATGTCCTTGGGGAGACATCCGCCGCCGAATCCCAACCCGGCGTTCAGGAATCGTCGCCCGATTCGACCGTCGTAGCCGATGGCGTCCGCCAGCGTGGACACGTCGGCGCCGACGTTCTCGCAGATCTCGCTGATCGCGTTGATGAACGAGATCTTGGTCGCCAGAAAGGCGTTGGCCGACACCTTGACGAGTTCTGCGGTGGCCCAATCGGTTCGGACGAAGGGAGTGCCGGATTCGAGGATCTCGCGATAGATCTCGGCGACCACCCGGGCGGGGCCGGAGTCGTCACGGTCGGGGTCGGTGCCCAGGACGAGTCGGTCGGGCTCGAGCGTGTCCTCGACCGCGAAGCCCTCACGCAGGAACTCCGGGCTCCACACCAACTCGACATGCGATCCGGGAGCGGTCAACACGGCGATGCGCTGCGCGAGGGCGGCCGCCGTTCCGACGGGTACCGTCGACTTCCCGATCACCAGGTGCTCGCCCCGCACCAGCGGCGCCAGGGCATCGACCGCGGACTCCACGTGGGAGAGGTCGACGCCGTAACCGCGCCGCAGTTGCGGGGTACCGACACCGAGGAAATGCACGGTGGCGAAGTCGGCGGCCTCGCGGGGATCGGTGGTGAACCGCAGCCGTCCGGCGGCGAGGTTGCGGCGCAGCACGTCGGAGAGTCCCGGCTCGAAGAACGGAACCTCACCGGCCTGTAGCCGCGCCGCCTTCTCGGGGTCGACGTCCACCCCGAGCACATCGTGTCCCAGTTCGGCCATGCATGCCGCGTGGGTCGCTCCGAGGTACCCACACCCGATCACCGTCATCTTCATGATTCTGTGGGTACGCCGGGTTTCCGTCGGCGACGCGACGACGACGTGACCCGTCCCGATCGATTCGATGAACAGCCGCGGTCGAAGATGAACGCCGAACGAATCCGGCGCAGCCGCCGGTCAGTCGGTGGGTCGGGTGAAGTTCAGGTAGGCCTTCGACGGCGTGGGACCGCGCTGACCCTGGTACTTCGACCCGACCGACGAGCTGCCGTAAGGATTCTCGGCAGGGCTGGACAGCCGGATGAGGCAGAGCTGCCCGATCTTCATCCCGGGCCACAGGGTGATCGGCAGGTTCGCGACGTTCGACAGTTCGAGAGTGATGTGACCCGAGAATCCGGGGTCGATGAAGCCGGCAGTCGAGTGGGTGAGCAGGCCAAGGCGGCCCAGCGACGACTTGCCCTCGAGACGACCGGCGAGGTCGTCGGGCAGTGTGCAGACCTCGAGGGTGGAGCCGAGGACGAACTCACCGGGGTGGAGCACGAAGGGTTCTCCATCCCCCGGCTGCACGAGCGAGGTCAATTCGTCCTGGCGTTGCGCCGGGTCGATGTGGGTGTAGCGCGTGTTGTTGAAGACGCGGAAGAAGCTGTCCAGCCGCACATCCACGCTGGACGGCTGGACGAGACCGGGATCGAACGGGTCGAGCGCCAACCGCCCGTCGGCGATCTCTGCGCGGATGTCGCGGTCGGAGAGCAGCACGGTGTGAGGTTATCTGACATACGCCCGATGAACGGCGGCCGGCCAACATCTGTCGAACCACATGCGATCCCTACCCACCTATGGCAAATAAGCGATCGCTCATTTAGAGTGACCCGCGTGACCATTCCGTGACGGTCATGAGACACGACACATGCGAGCGGGCAATTGGTCCATCGCACGATTCTTGGGGGGGCAAGCGGGTGCCAGCGCGCAATCTTCGAGGTAGCTCACAGAGCATCGCAGCGGTGTTGCCGCGACGCCCCGGCCGCCGAGTGCTGATCACTGCCATCTCGGTGGCTGCGGTGATCTCCGTCGTGCTGTCGTTCGGCGGGGAGCGTGGTGTCACGGGGTTGGCGATGGCGCAGCCGTCGGCACCCACCGCACGCGCACACACCGCCGAACCAGAGGAATGCGTTGGTTCACGGTTCGCGACGTTCGGCGCCGTCTATGACGCGATCTTCGATTCGCTGCTGCCGAAGATGCCGCCCGAGATCCAGAAACGCTCGGCGTCGATCAAGGCCCGGGCCCACCGGGACATGCAGGGGCTGCGCATCTCGAAACTCGCGGTGTCCAACCACCCGCACGACATGGGTGCCGACGACGAGAGCCCGATCATGACGTATCGGGATCCGATCTCACAGTGGATCGTCACGCAGTTGGTGAATGTCCGGGAAGGTGACGCAACCGAGTCGATCCCCGTCGAGAACCTCACCGTCGCACAAGCTGTCGAGACCGTGTGGCTGTATCTGTATGTGACCGTGATGGTCCCGTTGACGGTCGCCCGGCGCACCGTGCCGTCGATCGCCACCGTCGCCGGTCCCATCAGTGTCGGGACCCTGATCACGCTGCCGATCCTGCTCGGCGTGTTCGCCACGACCCAGATCTACAAGTCGGTCAGTGAGCGACTTGTCGAGGCCTGCATCGTGTCGGTCACCCGGTCGGAGAAGGAGAACGCCGGTAAGTCGGTCAAGGACCTGCGGTTCACCGACTCGGTCCCCGCGCTCATCCGTGACATCGCCGGTCAGGTCGACCTCGCCGACCCCGAAAGCTGCCCGGCGATCGGCGACCTGCCGCTGTCGCGCATCGTTTCCCGCACGTCGAACTATCTGCAGGCGATCAGCACCAACCCGGTGACCGATCGGCAGATCGCCGCGATGTCCGACGACGTGCAGCGATGGATGCGCCAAACCCACGTCCAGCGCAATCTCATCCCGGCGGACCCCGCCGATTTCACCACCGCCGAGTCCGCGATCTCCCAGATCGGCGTGCTCCTCCCCTACGTCGGCGGCGCGCCGCTCGACGTCGTCATCGGGCTGAGCCACAACAGGAATCAGGGCGACAACCTCGCCGCGACCGCTCCGATCTCGCAGCTGTCGGTCACCAAGACACTGACTGCGGCGTACTACGCGTACGCGTTGTCGGCGCACATGATCGAACTGGCGTGGTCGCAGGGCGGTGTGGACCCGGCGGCGGCGTTGCTCAACGACCTGTTCCCGAGTGCCGGGATCACCGCGGAGATGGTCCCGAAATCCAGCGGAATCGTCGGGGCGCCCAATCTCTACGGGCTCGTCGTCTACCACAATGTGCTGCGCTCGATGTGCCTGGCCGAGGACAAGCGACCGGCACCGACGCAGCAGTCCACGCAACGGGTTCCGGTGTCCGCCGCGCGCTGGTGACGCGGAGGTCGGGTCGGTTGCGCGGCACGGCGCGCCGCGGTTCGGTCAGCCTCGGAGGCTGGGCCGGACGGCCAGCTCGGCCACCGCGACTGCCAACCGTCGCGGTGCGAGTTGGCTCGCCACGGCCCCGATGAGATTCAGCAGACCGTCGACCACGCTCGGTTTGCCGGCGTCCAACGCGCGCAACGCGGTCTCCACGACCTGACGCGTCGATCGCCGTGGGCCCACCGCTTGTCCGTCCGCACCGGCGGCATCGAAGAAACCGGTGTCCGTTGCGCCCGGACACAGCGCAAGCACCTTGACTCCGTGCGGCTTGCACTCCCACCAGAGCGCCTCGCTGAACGACAGCACGTAGGCCTTCGTCGCGGCGTAGACCGCCAGATGCGGAACCGGTTGGAAGGCCGCAAGACTCGACAGATTGATGATCGCGCCGGAACCCTGTTGCACCATCCGTTTGACGAAGACGGTGGTGAGGTCGGTGAGTACGCCGACATTGAGCGCCACTTGATCGTGGATTCGTTTCGGGTCCGCATCGACGAGGTCGGCGTGTACGCCGAACCCGGCATTGTTGACGAGTATGTCGACGGTTTGTCCGAGCCGGTCCACCTCATCGACCAAGTCGTCGGTGGCGCCGGCGGCGCTGAGGTCGGCCGCGATGACCTCGGCGCGGATACCGTGTCGGTCGGCCAGGTCGCCGGCGAGTGCCTTGAGCTTGTCCTCGCTGCGTGCAACCAGGATCAGGTGAGCGCCGCGAGCTGCCAACACCCTCGCGAACTCCGCGCCGATACCGCCACTGGCGCCGGTGATCAACGCGGTCTTGCCTCGGTATTCCACAGTGGGACTCCTGGGTGGTCGGTGACCTGCCCGAGACTAGAGCGAGTGCCCCGAAGATGCGGCGAGTACCGCCAAATCCATCCCGAGATCCGCGCCTGGCACGCCAGTCGCCAGTCGGCGGGTGTCACCCGCACAACATTTGCTACTCTGTCGTTCGCGAGTCTCGGCGCTCGCACGCCGATGTAGTTCAATGGCAGAACATCAGCTTCCCAAGCTGAATACGCGGGTTCGATTCCCGTCATCGGCTCCGATAGAAGCCCTGCTCAGAGTGGCATTTCGCAGCCTCCGGCTCCCTCCGCAGGATTAATCGCGCTACCCGCGTGCGCAGCGCAGCGTCCAATGCGCCTGTTGAGATGAGGTTGGACGCCGGCCGCTCCTCGACAGCCTGCCGCCCATCCCTCGCAATGATTTCCGACAAATAGTCAGCGGGCGCACCGTCACCTCGGGCTACGATCCGCGTTGGGGCACCAGCCACAAGGGCATCGACATCGCCAACAAGATCGGGACTCCGGTCTACGCAGTGCCCAAAGGTCCACGCCGGTCAGCAGATCGGCACCGTCGGTAACCGCGGCCAGTCCACCGGACCCACCCGCACCACAAAGTCACGGAGCCGTGGTTCGGTGCTGTGGTTGCTCAGACGCGTCGTTCTGGTCGGAGCGCCCGTGGCGCCATCTGGACAAGGAATGACTTCGGGGGCCGCCAGACGTCGCGGTCCTCGAATGGCCATGCGTAGGTCAGTGCTTCGTCCCGGATGCAGTCGAGCAGCCCCGGCGCGGCGAGTTCGTGCGAAGACCACTCATACAGTTGCTGCACCCTTGGGATGATCACCCCATAGTCCACGAGTCGGCCGAATCCGAGTTCGGCATCACGATAGAACTGAACTCCTTTGTCGAGCGGGTACTGGTCCGGAAGCACGCGGGACAGCTGCAGGAAGATCCCGATCATGCCCAGTCGTGGGTCACCTAGCAACGGGGCGAGAGGGCGTAGCCACCCAAGTGCCATTCGTGGGGCCGCGACGAGGGCGTGGCTGAACAGGACACGGCAGAGCACGACGTTCATGAAGAAGCGCTCAGCCTCGTTCTCGGCCGATGCCTGTTCACGGTGCTCGAGGTAGGCAGCGACGACGCTCCCGTTGTGCGCCCGATACCACGCCCGAGGGGTCGGGTAGCCGACGAATGACATCCAGAAGTCAACGGTCTGCGAGGAGGTCGGCCCGGCAAAGTCCCCGCTCAGGGCAACCGCTTCGCACCCGTCACGAAGGATGCGCTCGTTCACGGCACGCCACCATGGGCTTCCGGGATGGTCGCCGGACAGTGGGTGGAGAAGGCCTCGCCGGAGTTGCCATTGCATGAACGACATCGCCGCCCGTTGAAACGGGAGATGCCGCGGCGCCTTTCCGTATGGCCCGTAGTAGCAACGCTGCATAAGCGCGACCCGGCCTGCCGGATCGTCGCGCACAGCAGCGATCTGCTGCTCGGCCCAATCCGCGGCAGTAGGCCCTGCACTCACAGCAACATGATCGCACGAGCTCCCGAGGATCAGATCGCATCGCGTCCATTGCGGGCGCCTTCGATGGGGCCAGCTGCGATACGTCGCGGCGCGTTCGCGCACCCTGCAACCAAACGCGCTGCCAGCAGCCTGCGCGCCCGTTGGGTAGCCGCGCGTTCACCCGGTTGTGTGGATCGATGACAGTCGGGGATAGTCGCCGGATGAAGTTCTCCCTGCACCATGTGGCGCTCAGCGTGTCCTCGATCGAGCGGTCGACCCAGTTCTACGCACAGTTCGGCTTCAACGAGGCGCTACGCTACGACGCACCCGACGGGAGCATGTCGGTCTCACATCTGCGGCTCGACGGGCTCATTCTCGAGTTGTTCAGCTTCGCCACCCCGTCACCGCTGCCTGATGCGGCCCGCGAGCTGAGCACCGACCTGCCCGAGATCGGGGTGAAGCACTTCGGGCTACAGGTGGATTCCGTTGCCGACACCCTGCACGACTTCATCCACCGCGGATTGTGCCCGGCGTCGACCACGATCACTGACGGACGCACCGGCGTCCGCTACTTCTTCATCGCGGATCCGGACGGCATCCTTGTGGAATTTCTTCAGGACGACCGCGTGTTGGGGTAGCCGCCGCGTGCGGGCGTCCCATCTTGTCAGACCCACCCGATACTCTGAACGCAATCAGATCGCAGCACCTTGGGGGAGGTCGCATCGTGTTCTCGTTCACCGATCACATGGTCGACGACGCTGCGTTGTCTGCCATGCGAGAAGGTGCCGAGACAGATCTGGCACGCAATCAGGCCGTGCGAGATGCGTTGCGGCTCAGTCGCCAAGCCGAGGCACGAGCTCTGCTGGGCGCCTACGAGATCGGCTTGTCGACCTACAACGAACGCATCGGGTCAGGACCGTACACATCGAACAAGACCCTGGCCGCGGCTCGTCGGGCGGCCACCGGCGAGATCTCGATGCAGTTGGGCTTCTCACGCACCAAGGCCACCCAGTGGTCGAACCTCGGCGAGATGCTGCAGGACCTGCCCAAGATCCGACTCGCCTATCTCGCAGGAGACTTCAGCACCCATCGGATGGCGGAGATGGTGCGCGCAGCACAGGTCGCGCCCAAAGGTGATCTACGCGAACGCATCAACGAGATCATCGATGAGGCATTCGGCCCGAGCCCCAAGCCGAACCCCGATGACCAGACCCCCGAGCCCACGGAAGCCGAGCCCACGGAATCCGGGTCCGACACCGAGCCTGACACGGGCTCCGGCACCACAGAGACGCCGATCGACTTCGAGGATGTCGCACTGGATCTGGGGCACCGGCCCACCACCGACACCGTCCTGCGCGATGAGCTCGACGATGCGGTGATCACCCTCGATCCCGACGGCTACGCAGAGGCCCGCAAAGACACCGCACAAATGCTCCAGAACGTCACCTTCTCGAAGGCGGCGTTCGGCCACATGGACATGTCGGCATCCATCAGTGCCGAACACGGCGTGTTCGTATCCCAGCGGATCGCCGACATGATCGCCACCCGAGTGTGCCGACGCGACCCACGTCGCATCGGTGAGCAACGAGCCACCGCCCTGGCCGAGATCCACGGAGTTCCCGGCGAGGAACTCCGCTGCGAATGCGGCTTCGACACCTGCCCGATGCGCCAAGACACCGACACTGATGCGCCGGCCCCCGCCGCCTCGACAACCGCAGACTCGGCCACCGACGAATCCACACCCCACTCCTCCACCCCCGCAGAACAAGACGCGGAGGTGGCGGGCGAGCCGCGCGAGCAACGGGACGACCGCGAATCCGGCGACAGCAGCCGAGCCGAGATGCGCGGCCCGGACGGCGTCGACCCACGCCACGATGACACCGTCGGGCCGCAACCTCCCACAGGTGAGCCGGCCGGGCACGGACCCGATCGTGACTCGGCGCCCATAAGCCAGCCCGCAACGTCCGCCGACTCTGGAGCATCCGCGGCGTCGACAGCGGACGTGTTTGACCAGGACATCAGCTCGTCGGGCATCACGGTCATCGACCTCATCGGAACCGGGCCTGACGTCGCCGAATTCCTGGCCACGAGCACGATCACCTTCCAGCCGCCGGCACAACCGAGGACCGGCAGGATGTACCGCTACCGCGATCGACGGTGTCGCAACCCCTGACATCGGCCAGCCCTCGCACGAGGGCCGGATTCACCGCGGCTCGAACGACGGCCGCGGGACACAGTGGCGACCGTCGCGCTCAGTCAGAGTCGCCAAACGTTCCATCATTCATTGACACAATCGGCACTGGTGTTGTTAGATTCTGCCGATGGCTGCGAGCTCTCTCCTCCGCGGGGAGTTCACACCGATGACGACGATGGGATGGCGTTGATGGTCGAATGGTCCCGATCCGATGTCCACAGCGACGGTGTTCGTCTTGCCGTCTTCCGAGCCGTCGCGGACACCACCCAGCAGACCGAAACCACCCCACCCGAAACGCGCGATGATGACGGTCGGCCTGTGGTCCTTCTCGTCCACGGGTGGCCCGACAGCCATCATCTGTGGACACACGTGGCGCCGATTCTCGCCGCGACCTGCGATGTCTATGCGTACGACACCCGCGGTTATGGTGACAGCGATCGTCCGCGGACGACCGAGGACTACAGACTCGACCATCTCGCCCGCGACCTGTTCGCCGTCGCGGACGCGGTCAGCCCCGATCACCCCGTACATGTGATCGGACACGACTGGGGCGGCATCCAGACCTGGGAGGCAGTCTGCACACCTGGCGCGGAACGCCGGATCGCCTCTTACGTCTCGGTCTCCGGCCCGAACCTCGACTACGCCGACGTGTGGCTCAAAGCCCAGTGGCGGCCGCCGACCGCCCGCGGAGTCCGCGACTACTTCACGCAGCAGGCATGTCTGCTCTACGCACGGTTCTTCAAGATCCCGAGGGTCTCCGACGCACTCGTGGGCGCTGCGCTGTCGCCGCGACGATGGACTCGGTTCGTCGCCCGCACGGAAAAGGTTGACTCCGAACAGATCGTCCTCGCGCCGACATTCCGCCAGGATGCGCGCTCCGGACTCCGGTACTACCGTGCCAATCTGAGCCGCCGACGCCGTCCACCGCACGCGCGGCCGACCAGCGTTCCGGTCCTCGAACTGATCAACACCCGCGACGTCGCGCTGCGCCCGCCCCTGTTCTCCCACACGGATCGGTTCGCCCGAACATCCGAACGACGCGTCAGCCACACCGGGCACTGGCTTCCGCTGGCACACCCGGAGCAGCTGGCCGCCGACGCCCTGGAGTTCATCCACGCCCATCACCCCGAGCGCCGAAACCGAACGCCGACAAGCGGAGCGCAGCAATGAGCAGCTCCGCGCACGACGTCGTCGAACCGAACCCCGCAGACCCCGGACCGGTCGAACTGCACGCACGCAACGTCAGCTTCGACTTCTCGCAGGTTCCGCTGCACTGGATACCCGGACACCCCGTCCCGTCCAACTTCGTGTCGGTCCTCAATCTCCTTCTGCCCGAGGGCGAACGCTGGTTCGTACAGACCTACGGCGAGGCCCTGCCGTTGGTCCGCGACCCCGAACTCGCCGCCGCGATGCGCGGGTTCATCGGACAGGAGGCAATGCACGCCGACGCCCACGACCACGTGCTGTGGGAGTTCCTCGATCACCACGGAGTGGACCCGCGACCATTTGTGGCACACGCGGAATGGATCTTCCGCAAGGTGCTCGCCCCGATGGACGACGGGAGCCCCGAGGCCCGTCACAAGCACCTCGTCGAGCGTCTGTGGCTGATCGCGGCGCTGGAGCACTACACCGCGATCCTCGGTGATTTCGCCCTCAACAACACCTGGGTGGAGCACGGGGCGGACCCGACGATGACCGACCTGTTCACCTGGCACGGCGCCGAGGAGGTCGAGCACCGCGCGGTGGCCCACGACGTCGCCGTGTATTTCGGGGACAGCTACCTGCGTCGCGGCCGGGCGATGCTGGTGGCGCTGCCGGTACTGCTGTTCCTGATCCACCGCGGCTTCCGGTTCATCATGCGACAGGACCCGAGTCTCGACATCGGGTTCTGCCGACAGCAGTACCACTACCTCCGCGGTGTCCGGGCAGGGGTACTGCCGAAGATGCGCAAGGTGGTCATGTCCACCTTCAGCTACTTCCGCCCGGGCTTTCATCCCAGCGAGATCGGTTCCACCGCGCAGGCGGTCGCATATCTGGCCAGTTCGCCTGCCGCCAGAAACGCTGGGTGACAAACGATGTCAACAGTTTCCGGCCCGCCTTCCGCGCCCCCCACGACAGCGCCCCCACATCTGTACGGACGCTGGCGGCGCGACCCGATCCTCACCGTCGGTGGAGTGATCGCGAAGGCGTGGTGGCCGTTCTGGCGGCCACTGTCACCCATCCGCCGAACCGATGACGTGCTCGGCACCATCACGCTGCAGATCATCGATCGCCAGGTCGTCGCCGCCGACGAGAACGTCGTCGCACTCACCCTGGCGGCACCCGACGGCTCGCCACTGCCTCGCTGGCATCCCGGCGCGCACCTCGACGTGATCCTGCCATCGGGGAGGATGCGCGAGTACTCACTGTGCGGCGACCCGGCCGATCGCCACACCTACCGGATCGCGGTACGCCGCATCCCTGATGGCGGTGGCGGTTCGATGGAGATCCACGATGAGCTGCGCGTGGGCGATCACATACCGATCAAGGGGCCGCGCAACGCGTTTCCGTTCGCGGTACCCGGTCACGGTTCACCGGCGACGACGATTCGCTTCATCGCGGCCGGCATCGGCATCACCCCGATCCTGCCGATGCTCCACACTGCCGAACGTTTCGGAGTCGACTGGTCGATGATCTACACCGGTCGCAGTCTCGAATCGATCCCGTTCCGTCACGAGGTGACGGCCTACGGCGACAAGGTGGCGATCCGAACCGACGACAGGGACGGTCTCCCGTCGATGGAGGCGCTGCTCGGCGCGACGGACCCGGCGACCGGTCGTGCGCCGTCGGGCCTTGCGGTCTACAGCTGTGGCCCGATTCCGCTGCTGGAGAGCTTGCGTCGCCATCTCGCCGACCGGCCGGACATCGAGTTGCACTACGAACGGTTCAGCCCACCGCCCGTTCGGGATGGTCGCCCCTTCACCGTGACCCTCGCGTCGTCGGGGAGGCAGGTCCGGGTCGGCGCGGACGAGTCCGCGCTCTCCGCCATCCGCCGCGCCATGCCGTCGGTGCCGTACTCGTGCCGACAGGGATTCTGCGGAACCTGCAAAGTCCGGGCGTTGGTCGGCGAGGTGGATCACCGCGACACCATCCTGACGGATGCGGAACGCGCCGCCGGCGCATACCTGACGTGCGTGTCACGTGGTCGTGACGATCATCTGACGCTCGACCTTTGATCGCGGCGGCGAGTCCGCCGCCGAGAGATCCCCGCGCGCAATTGGTGATCTCACGCTGCCCCGAACTGGATACTTGTGAGTATTGGATACTGACCAGTATCGTGTCGGCGTGATCAACTCCACGCAGGACGTCGACGGGTTGCGGCACCGGACGAGGCGGCCATGACGGGCCCCGTCCCGCGGGTACCTCGCGACGAAGTGCGCCGCCGCCTGATCGACGCGGCCGCGAGCGTCTTCGCCGAACGCGGGTATGCCGGCGCACGCCTCGACGACATCGCGCATGCCGCGGGCTTCACCAAAGGTGCGGTCTACTCCAACTTTCCGAGCAAGCACGCGCTGCTTGCCGAGTTGATCGAGCAGCAGGCCCGCGCGCAGCTGGCCCTCGGCAACATCGAGGTCCGGGCGCAGAACCGCCCCGAGGCGGCATTGGATGACATCGCCGAGGTCTGGGCCGTCGGCATCGTCGAGCACGAGGCAGGGACGCGGCTGCTCATCGAGATCGCCCAGCAGGCCGCACGCGAACCCGAGCTGCGTGAGCTCTATGTCGGGGTGCGACGCGGTTTGCGCGGCGCACTGGCGACCACCCTCCAGACCGCAGCCGACGACCTGGGTGTCGAGATCATCGTGCCCCCCGAACAATTGGCCCTGACGCTCCAGGCCCTCCGCCTCGGGCTGGCATTGGAACACGGGACCGATCCCGACCGCGTCGATCGAGCAACTCTCACAGCGGTTTTCACCGCGACCTTGCGTGGCGTGATCCGTGGGGCGTCGGACGTCTCCCGGCCCGGTACCGGATCCGCCGCACCACGAAAGGAATCAGAATGAACCGGCGACTCGATCGCGTACCGCGTGCGGCCCGACGGGTCCACAGCGGCATCCTCGTCATCCTGTTGGCCATGCTGGGGATCACGCTCACGTCGACCCCGGCAGCCGCTGCGCCCCGGCTCGGGGTCAGCTCGCTCGAGGAGGCAGCCGTTGCCGCCTACACCTACACCTACCCACTCGTGTCGATGGAGGTGACGCGTCGGCAGAACACGAATGTGCCGGTTCCCATCTCCGCGATCGGCATCGCGCCGACGAATCAACTCGGATCGAAGGACAACCTGCCGGACGCGAGCTTCAAGGGTGTGGTCCGGACCAACGTCGACACCCTGTACACGTCAATGCTCTATGACGTGGCCGCCGAACCCATCGTCATCAGCGTTCCGGACATGGGCGACCGGTATCACGTCTTCTCCATCATGGACATGTGGACCGACACCACGGCAGCCCCGGGCTCTCGCACCGTCGGCGACGGGAAGGCGTACCGGTTCGCGATCGTCGGGCCGAACTGGAAAGGCACACTGCCCGCCGGAATCCGCGAGTACCGGATGGCGACGGACACCGGGTGGATGATCGGCCGGATCCAGGTGAACGGGCCCAACGACATCCCCGCTGTGCAGGGGTTGCAGCGTCAGCTCTCGGCGGTGCCGCTCAGTTCTCTGGGACGTCCGTACATCCCGCTTCCCAACACCGACCTCCACCCGGATTGGCCCCGCAACGTGAAGGTAGGCGACTACATCGCCGCACTGTCTCCCCAGGAGTACTGGGATCTGTACTACGAGGCCCGATCCCACACCCAGACGCGACCGGCCGACCGCGAACTGCTCGCCGACCTAGCCCGGTACGGATGGTCGCCGAATCGCCGCCTCGACCTGAACAGTCTGTCCGCGGCAGATCGGGCCGTGTGGACAAAGGCCTGGCCGGAAACCCGCGGACGTCTCGATTTCGCCAACACCACCCCGCAGGTGAACGGGTGGCGCACTCCGGTCGAGAGCATCGGCGCCTACGGCACCGACTATCTGGCACGTGCGGTGACCGCCGCCCGGCTACTGGGCGCCAACCTGCCCGAGGACGCCGTATATGCGATGAGCGAGACCACCGGTGACGGCAGGCCGCTGCGCGCAGACAAGGACTACGTGCTGCATTTCGACAAGGATCAGGTCCCGGATGTCCGCGCCTTCTGGTCCCTGACCCTCTACGACGAACAGGGCTACCTCGCAGCCAATCCGATCAACCGCTATGCGGTACGCGGCGAGCGTCTGCGGACCAACCCCGACGGTTCGATCGACATCTACATCCAGCGTGAGAATCCCGGTCCTGCCAAGGAATCCAACTGGCTGCCCATGCCGGCCGACGGACAGGCCTCGCTGGTGTTGCGGCTGTACTGGCCATCCGAGCAGATCGTCGACGGGAACTGGAATCCGCCGGCGGTGACGCGGGTCGGCTGAGGTGAGCGAGTCCGCCCGTCAGGCCCCGTCGGTCAGCAAGTCTGCAGACCCGATATCCGGCAACGGAATCCGGCACAGCGCGGCAGCGTCGTCGGCGCTCATCCCCAACGACATGAGAACCCGTTGGGTGACCGCGTCCGACGTCGTGCCGGCGTCGCGATCGGGTTGCGAATGCAGCAGCTCGCCGAGCGCGACGGCGGCGCCGGCCACCGCGACCATGGCGGTGTCGATGTCATCGATGGCGAATCGTCCGGCTTCGGCGGCCGCGATGAGATCTCGACGGGCCCGGGGCGCCAGACCCTCATCGGCGAGCAACATCGAGCTACCACGCTGCAGCAGAACGCGACTGATCTCCGGATTGAGCCGATGCATGCGCCCCGTGAGTCGGAAGCTCTGCGTGAATGCCTCGGCCGGATCGGGCATGTCGTGCGTGATCCGGTCCATCAGTGCCCCGTGAGCCTCGAGAGCAGCATCCACGGCGGCCTGATACAAATCTTCCTTGCTGTCGAAGTGGTTGTAGAAGGACCCCATCCCGACATCGGCGGCGTTCGTCAGGTCGAGTACGGAAGCGGTCACCCGCCCCTCGGCGAGAAACCGCTGCGCGGCCCCGATCAGCGCCGACCGTGTCCGCAGCTTTCGTCGCTCCGACCGGCTGACCGCCGCGTTCGTCGTTGCCGTCATGTGCTCGTCCCCTCACGTTCAGCGCCGACTCTACACCGCACTCTCAATAGTGATGATTTCGTCAGAAAACATTGACTGAGCGTTGCGGCATATGTGACGATATCGTCAGTCTAGATGTGAAGGTGATTCCCATGGATCTCGAGACACCACAGGACGTGCATCACGACCTGCATGTCGATCAGGGCGCACTGCCCGGCGAACACCCCGGGCGGTACGCGAATCCGGTGATCAAGGTGGAGGATCTGGCCTGGCTGGAGTTCGAGAAGCCCGATCTCGCGCGCACCGCGGCGTTCGCCGCCGATTTCGGATTCACCATCTCGCTCCACACCGACGACGAGCTTCATCTGCGGGGAGCGCTGGAAGGCCCGCCGTGCGTGATCGTGCGTCGTGGTCGGCGGTCGAAGTTCGTCGGTCCGACCTTCCGCGCCGCCGCGCTCGAGGACGTGCACACATTCGCCGCCGGGGTCGATGCGCGCGTGGAACGACTTCCGGAGACACTCGGCGGGGTCGTCGCCACCACGCGAGATCCCAGTGGAGCGCGGGTGCAGGTGGTCGCCGGAGTGCGCGACCTACCGGCGCTACCGACCCAGCAGGCCGTCCCGCACAACGTCGGTGGGCAACCGGAACGAGCCAACGTCACCGTCCGTCAGCCCCGCGAGCCCGCGCAGGTCGAGCGACTCGGACATGTTGTGCTGCAGTCGAACCGGTACCTCGAGACGCTGAACTGGTACCTCGCCAACCTCGGCCTCATCGTCAGCGACTTCCTGTTCTATCCGGGCCAGCGCCAGCGCGGCCCGGTGATGAGCTTCATCCGCTGCGACCGGGGCTCCACCCCCGCCGACCACCACACGCTGGCGATGACCCTGGGACCGGCGAACAGGTACGTCCACTCGGCGTACCAGGTCCGGGACCTCGATGTCCTGGCGCAGGGCGGTGAGTATCTGCGCGAGCGCGGGCACTTCCGCTCGTGGGGGATCGGCCGTCACATCCAGGGCAGTCAGATCTTCGACTACTGGCGCGATCCCGACGGTTTCCTGGTCGAGCACTTCGCCGATGGCGATCTGTTCGACTGCACGCTGGAACCCGGGTGGGCACCGATGACGGCCTCCGGGCTCAACCAATGGGGCCCGCCGGCCACCGCCGACTTCCTCGGGGTGAAGCCCGGCCGCGAATCCATCCGGGAGTTCGCCGCCATTCTCAACTCACTTCGTGAATCCGACAACGAGTTCGACGTGCAGCGTCTGCTCGGCCTAGTGAAAGTTGCATCATCATGAGCATTTCCGTTCTCCGGACCGCGGACGCATGGTGGGTCCGTGACGGCAACCGTGGGCGCCGATTGGCCACGTCTGCCGCCACCACCGCCGAACTGCTGGCCGAGATCTCCACCGATCAGGCGGCTCTCGGCGAGACGGCCGATGACTCCGACTCGGTGGATATCGCAACGCTGGAACTGATCTCGCCGGTGACGACGCCGTGCCGGGTGGTCGCGCAGATGACCAACTACGTGTCCCATGTCAAGGATTCCGGCATGAACCCGGACACCGTCCCACTCACCTTCTTCCGGAAGGCATCCGGCTCGATCACAGGTCCCACATCGGATGTGATCAAACCGGAACACGTCAAACTCCTCGACTACGAGATCGAGCTGGGCTTGGTCATCGGCGAACCGATCCCCGTGGGCACCACACTCACCGCAGCGGACCTGCCGCGCCACATCGCAGCGCTGGTGATCACCAACGACGTGTCCGCCCGCGACGTCCAACTGCCGAAAACGCAGTTCTACGAGGGTAAGTCCTACCCGTCCTTCACGCCGGTCGGGCCGGCACTGGTGATTCTGGAACCCGGCGACCTCGACCAGATCGACAACCTGCGTCTGATCACCCGGGTGAACGGTGAAGTCCGACAGGATTCGACGGTGGCGGACATGATCTACTCACCGCTCCAGGCCCTGCAGGCATTGTCACGATTCCAGCGACTCGACACCGGAGACCTCATCCTGACCGGGACACCGGGCGGCACCGCACTCACCGCGCCACCCAAACCGATCGAGATCATCGGCTCACTGTTGCCACCCGCCCTGAAGTGGAAGAGCTTCTTCAAGAGCCAGGCGAAGAACCCCAAGTACCTGCGTGACGGCGACGTCATGGAACTCGCCATCGCGACCGACGACGGCAAGCTGGACCTCGGTGTCCAGCGGACCGAGGTGCATTACTCATGACCGTCTACGACAGCCGCTCGACGACAACAGCATTGGCCGACCAAACGATGTGGACGGCCTACGAGACACCTGATGATGTCGCACGGGTGGAATCGATTCCATTGCAGGATCGTGGACTACCCGACTCGACCTACCGGGTGCTCGAGCGGGCCGCCACGCTGTGGCCCGATCGGACGGCGATCTCGGTGATCCCCGATGCGGCGCGATGGCGAGACCCGGTCGAGCTGACGTTCGGACAACTGCACCGCGAGGTGTCCCGGTTGGCCGGCGCGCTGGCCGAACACGGCATCCGCCGGAGCGAACCGGTCGGGTTGCTGTCTCCGAACTGTGCCGAGTTGATCGTGGCACTCCTGGCGTGTGAGACCGCCGGGGTTGCGGCGCCGATGAATCCTGCACTCGGACAGCAGCACATCTCGGAACTCCTGCGCCGCTCGGGCGCCCGGACCCTGATCGCCGCCGGCCCCGAACTCGATGAGACGGTGTTCGCCAAGGCCGAGGCGATCGCACGTACCGGAATGATCGACATGCTGCTCCTGTTGCGTCCCACCGGCGGCGAGGTCACCGCACGCGCGCCGATGATCGACGGCGTGCACGTCGAGTACCTCGCCGACCATGTCGCCCGGGTGGACACGGCGGTCACCGTCCCGTCGCCCGAACCGGACGACCTCGCGGCCCTCTTCCACACCGGAGGTACCACCGGCGCACCGAAACTCGCCGCGCATCGCCACTCCAACGAGGTGGCCAATGCCTGGATGCTGGCCTCCAACACCGTGCTCGACGAGCAGGCGCGCATCTTCGCCGCCCTGCCGCTGTTCCACGTCAACGCGCTGATCGTGACCGTTCTCTCTCCGTTGCTGCGCGGTCAGACCGTCGTGTGGGCGGGCCCCCTCGGGTACCGCGATCTGGAGCTGTACGGCCAGTTCTGGAAGATCGTGGAGCACCATCGAATCGCCGGGATGAGCGGGGTGCCGACCGTGTATTCGGTGCTGGCGCAATGTCCGATCGACGCCGACATCTCCAGCCTGCGGGTGTGCATGGTGGGCGCGTCGATGCTGCCCCGCGCCGTTCGCGACGCGTTCGAAACCCACACCGGGGTCCCGCTGCTCGAAGGATACGGCCTCACCGAGGCGACCTGCGCGAGTGCACGCAGCTTCGGCACTGGACAACCGGCCGGAACTGTCGGTCAGCGACTGCCCTATCAGCACATCAAGTCGGTACACATCGACGCCGAGGGCACCTGGACCGATCTGCCGCCGGGAGAGGTCGGCACGGTGGTCATCCACGGGCCGACCGTGTTCGCCGGCTATGTCGTCGGTCCGGGGCCCGACGGCGTCGTCCTCGACGGCATGGGAAAGCTGGTCGACGGATGGCTCGACACCGGCGATCTGGGAGCGGTCGATGAACGTGGTTTCCTTCGGTTGACCGGCCGGGCAAAGGATCTCATCATCCGCGGCGGCCACAATATCGACCCGGCGATCATCGAGGACACGCTGCTCGAGCATCCGGATGTCACCGGTGCCGCCGCTGTCGGCCGGCCCGACGGACACGCCGGCGAGGTTCCGGTCGCCTACGTGACCCTCCGTCCGGGAGCCGATGTCGCCGCAGCAGACCTGCGGGACTGGGCGATCGCGCATGTGCCGGAATCGGCGGCGGTCCCGGTCTCGGTGACGATCCGCGATGATCTTCCGGTCACCGATGTCGGCAAACCGTACAAACTCGCGCTGCGCGCGGATGCCACTCGCCGCGTCGTCGAGGAGATCGTCGCAGAGACGGGTGCCGGGATGACCGTCGACACCAGGGTCGACGACGGCACGGTGGTCACCGTCCTGACCCCGGCCGCCGGGCCCGATTCCGAGCTCACGTCGGTCCGCACCGCACTCGACCGGCTGCCACTGCGCTGGGAGTTCGCCGACCGACCCGGCGAGGTGTGACGTGCAGCAACAGCAACACAGTGTGCACGACGACGGTCCCGAGGTGCTGCCGGTGGTCATCGTCGGCGGCGGACCGACCGGCCTGACTGCCGCGGCGCTGCTCGCCGATCTCGGTGTCCCGTCGCTGATCCTGGAGCGATGGGCCGACCCCTACCCGCAACCACGGGCCGTACACCTCGACGACGAGGTGTTCAGAATCCTTGCCGCAGTCGGTATCGCGGACGAGTTCGGCAAGCACTCGAGGCCCGCACGTGGGCTACGGCTGGTCGACCGGTCGCTGCGCGTGCTCGCCGAGTTCGGCCGGCTCACCGACGTGGGCAGGCACGGCCATCCCGGAGCGTCGATGTTCGACCAACCCGAACTCGAGCAACTGCTGCGCGGTGCCGTCGAGTGCCGCGAGGCGGTGACGGTGCGCAGCGACGTGGAGGTGGACCTCGTCGTGAACGAGGGCGACGCGGCACGCGTCGAACTCACCGACCGCCGCACCGGTGGACGGCAGGTGTTGCGAGCACAGTACGTGTTGGGGTGCGACGGCGCGAACAGCACGGTCCGCCGCTCCACGGGGATCCGCTGGAACGATCTCGGATTCACGCAACGGTGGCTGGTGGTCGACGTCGACACCCCGGCGGATCTGCGCCAGTGGGACGGCGTCGCGCAGGTCTGCGACGGTCGCCGGGCGGCCACGTTCATGCGGGTGAGCGACGTCCGCTACCGGTGGGAGTTTCGTCTGCTGGATGGTGAATCCGCCGACACCTTCCCGGATCTGGCTGCGCTGGAACCACTTCTGCGACCATGGCTGGCCTCCACCGACCTCGACGACCTCACGCTCGTCCGCTCACGCGAGTACACCTTCCGCGCCCATGTCGCCCAGCGCTGGCGCGACCGGCGCATCTTCCTGCTGGGTGACGCCGCACACCTCACTCCCCCGTTCATCGGCCAGGGATTGGGTTCGGGCCTGCGGGACTCGATGAACCTGGCGTGGAAGCTCGCCGGGGTCATCGGCCACACCTTGCCGGAATCGGCACTCGACACCTACGAGCAGGAACGCAAGCCCCACGTGACCGCGTTGATCACACTGGCGATGGCCATCGGTGTGACGATGACCGGCGGCGGCCGGATCGGCGACGTCGCACGTCGCATCGTGGGCCCATTGCTTCCGCACCTGCCCGGGATCACCCAGCAGGCCGTGGAAGGCGCATCACCGGCGTTGCCGGCGTCGGCCCTCGTACACGCCGGTTGGTCCCGGGGTCGTCTGCTCCCCACACCCGCGGTGGCATTGGATCCGCGCAGCCTCTCCGGGACGCTGTGCCCCAACGCAGTGGTCGGTGAGGGCGACCGAAGGCTCGACGACGTCGTGTCGGCGACCTTCCTGCTGGTGACCACCACGCCGCCCAGCCGGGCACAGGCCGACGAGATCGGGCGCCGCGGCGCCATCGCGATGACCGTCGAGGAGGAGTCACCCCTCGGGCAATGGCTGGCTTCCGGTGGCGCGACGGCGGCGGTCGTTCGCCCGGATCGCGTCGTGACAGTCGCCGGCGCCTCCGTTTCCGCTGTCTACACCTATCTTCCCGCCGGCGGCGCTGTCGCCGTCGCGGGCTGACCCATCGACGTCAATGAGGACTTCATGAGATTCAATCGCCGTACGGCACTCCGATCAGCCATGCTCGCCGCGGGTGGCGCGGCCGTCGCCGGGACCGCGGCCACACCCGTCGGCGCCGGTGAGGCGACGGCACTCCCGATCCCCGTGCCCCGCACCGGTGCTCACCTCGTGCTGCTGGGCACGGCAGCCGGGCCGGTCCCGATGACCGGCCGCACCGGCGTCTCGACCGCCCTGGTGGTCGACGGGCACATCTACCTGATCGACTTCGGTCACGGGGCCTTCGAACAATTCGAGCGGTCCGGGCTCGACATCGGCGACCTCGACCGGATCTTCGTCACGCACATGCACTCAGACCATCTCGCGGATCTGTTCACGCTGCTGTGGCTGCGCTTCGGCGGCGTCGACCCGATGACGCATCCGGTGCACATCCACGGGCCGGCGTCGGCGGGAGAACTGCCCGACTTCATCGGTCCACCGGGTGGCACCGTGAATCCCGAGAACCCGACACCGGGTATGGCCGACTTCTTCCGTTACAGCCTGGCTGCGGCCGCCTACGACATCAACACCCGCATGCGGGACGAGGGCTGGCCCGACATCCGAAAGATGTTCCAGGCACACGAGATCCCCACTCCGGATGTCGGCGCTTCGGCAAATGGCAACGTGGCGCCACCGATGAAGCCGTTCGAGGTGATGTCCGACGAGCGGGTGAAGGTCAGCGCGATCCTGGTCGAACACCCACCGATCTTCCCGTCGTACGGTTTTCGATTCGACACCCGCTACGGTTCGGTGGTCGTCAGCGGCGACACCACGATCACCCCCAACATGGTCACCCTCGCCCGCGGCGCGGATGTCCTCGTGCACGAGGTGATCGACCTGAACGTGGTCCGGAACGCGGGCGGTCTGTCACCGGAGCAGATCCAGCATCACGAGCGCGCACACTCGGATGTGACCCGGGTGGGGACGGTGGCGGCCAAGGCAGGCGTGAAGACGTTGGTGCTCAATCACCTCGCCCCGGGCACGAAGGAGGTCCCCGACCTGCTGTGGCTGACGCAGGCCCAGCGTGGATTCCGCGGACGCGTGATCGTCGGCAACGATCTCATGCGGATCCCGGTGGGCTGATTCGAGGAGACCGTCCACGCCAACAGAGCAAGAACGGTCGGGCCGCGACCCGCCCCACGCTCGTAGAGTGAGGCCATGACCGACTCCCCCGCCGACCTGCACGAACCGACCCGGGCACCGACGCTACCGATCGCGGATTCGCTGCCACCCGTTCCGGATCCGGTCGTGGACCGCCCGCGATTCCCGGACGGCTACGGCGTCGGCGACGACCTCGAGGGCACGCGCACCTGGGCGTCGGTCGAGGCGCGGCTCGTCGAGTCCAAGCATTACTGGCTGACGTCGGTCCGGCCCGACGGTACGCCGCATGCGGTCCCTCGCTGGGGTGTCTGGGTCGACGGCCGGTTCTTCTACGACGGCGCTCCGACCACGCGGCACACACGTAACGTCGAGGCCAACCCGGCGTGCACACTCAACTTGGAGAGCGGGTCGGATGTGGTGATCGTCGAAGGCGACTCCGTGGCCGTGTGCGCGTCGCCCGACGGCGTCGGCGCCCGGCTCGCGGCGGCTTTCGACAAGTACTCCGACTACCGACCCGGACCCGATTCGTGGCAGTCACCGGCCGACGGCGGGGGCCTGCGGACGATCACCCCGCGGCGCGCGTTCGCATGGTCGTCGTTTCCCACCGATTGCACGCGGTTCACCTTCGGCTAGCACCTCGGATGTCGTGCGAATGGTGGGGTGCGCCACACCGATAACGGCAAACCGCGCATACCCCCGCGTGCCGGTTCCGCGTACCGAGCAGCACCGCAACGTGTCTGCTACGTTGTGCGGCACACCCACACGGGCACCCATACAAAGGAGACCTCCATGTCATTCGGCTCGCTCACCATCGAACTCGGCGAATTCTGGTTGGGCCTCCTCTCGATGCTGGGTCTTGGCTGACGCGCGGGACTGAATCGAGGGAGATTCCCGGAGAAGAGATCCTCCAGAGAGATTCCCCGGAGAGGCGATCACGACTCGATCGTGATCGCCTCTCCGTCTGTCAGGGCAGCGCGTGAGGTGTCCTTGAGCACCACGCCCGAACGACCGAGCTTGCGTGCACCGTCGATCAGCGCCGCCGTCATCGACGCCGCGCCCGCATAATCGAGCCCATCAGGTGGATGGATGTTGGAGATGCAGTTCCGGTCGGCGTCGCTGCGCCCGGGACGCGGCAGATGTGTGAGGTAGATCCCGAGACTGTCGGCAACGGAGAGGCCGGGACGTTCGCCGATGACGACGATCAGGGTCGTCACGCCGAGTGCCTCGCCGATGTGATCGCCCAACGCCACCCGTGCCTGCGTTGCGACGACCGGCGGGGCCAGGCTGTACCGCCCGGCGAGCGTGTCGAGGAGCGCAGCCAGCATGCCGTGGCCGTGATCCGTGAGCGCGCGGGGCGAGAGACCGTCGGCCAGCACGATGCCGAGGTCCGCACCCGTGTCGGGCAGCCCCGTGAGATCCGCCGGCAGGCGGCCGAGATCGGGGCGTCGCAGATACTCGCTGCGGCCGTCCGCCTGGCTCGAGATGTGTAGCGGCGCTTCGATGTCGAGATCCGCCAAACCCGCGATGAAGCCGTCGATGTCGAGGGGTTCGTGGACGGCGTCGCGGGCTGCCGCATGCGCGGCCTGGAACTCGAGCACCCGGCGCGACGGCAACGAGTTCCCGGCCCGGCCGAGGCCGATGCGGGCGGCAGTGGTGGCACGCAGATCGGACCAGACGTCATCGGCGGGTTGCTGCGGCTCGTTCATCGGCCTGCCGCCAGACCCAGCAGCGGCGATGTGGCCGGATCGATCGGGAGGATGGCGCCGTCGCCGTCGGCCATGTCCAGACGCTGCAGCCACGCCTCGAACTCGGGCGCCGCGCGCAACGACAACGCCTGCCGCACATACAGCGCGTCGTGGAACGACAGACTCTGGTAGCCGAGCATGATGTCGTCGGCCCCGGGCACCGCGATCACGAACGCGGCCCCGGCAACACCGAGCAGCGTCAGCAGCGTGTCCATGTCGTCCTGGTCGGCCTCGGCGTGATTCGTGTAGCAGACGTCGACACCCATCGGCAGGCCGAGAAGCTTTCCGCAGAAATGATCTTCGAGTCCCGCACGGATGATCTGCTTGCCGTCGAACAGGTACTCCGGACCGATGAACCCGACGACGGTGTTGATCAACAACGGCTCCAGGGCCCTGGCGAGTCCGTAGGCGCGGGTCTCCAGAGTCTGCTGATCGACCGGGCGACCACCGGTGCCGATATGGGCACCGGCCGACAGCGCCGATCCCTGTCCGGTCTCCAGATACATCACGTTGTCGCCGACGGTACCGCGCCGTAGCGAACGCCCGGCCTCGTTGGCCTCCAACAACATCGGGACGGTGACACCGAAACTCGTGTTCGCTCCCTCGGTGCCGGCGATCGACTGGAACACCAGATCCACGGGCACACCCTCGTCGATCAGGTCGACCGTGGTCGTCACGTGCGAGAGCACACAGGACTGCATGGGGATCTCGAACCGCTGTCGGATGTCGTCGAGCAGCCGCAGCAGGTCGGCGGTGGCATGCGGCGAGTCCGTCGCGGGATTGATCCCGATCACCGCGTCACCACAGCCCATCAGCAGCCCGTCGAGTGTCGCCGCGGCGATCCCGCGCGGATCGTCGGTGGGGTGGTTCGGCTGCAGACGGGTCGCGATCCGTCCCGGAAGCCCGATCGTGGTTCGAAAAGCCGAGGTGACCGTGGTCGCCCCGGCAACCAGGATCAGGTCCTGGTTGCGCATGATCTTCGAGGTCGCCGCCACCATCTCCGGCGTCAGACCTGCTGCCACCCGGGCGATCCGGTCGGCACTGTCGTCGTGTGCGGAAGCCTCCAGAAGCCATTCACGTAGACCGCCGACGGTCAGGTGGGAGATCTCGGCAAAGGCGCTGCGATCGTGACTGTCGATGATGAGACGGGTCACCTCGTCGGATTCGTACGGGACGACGAGTTCCTCCAGGAACACCGACAGCGGAAGATCGGCCAATTGCCATGCGGCAGCGGCACGTTCGGCATCAGATGACGCCGCGCAGCCGGCCAGCTCGTCGCCGGAGCGGCGCGGCGTGGCCTTGGCCATCAACTCGATGAGGCCGTCGAACTGGTAGCTCGTGCCCGCCACCGACTGGGTGAACTTCACGACTCAGAAGTCTATTGTCGACGTCCGGGCACCGCACCCGCTACGAACACCGATCACCGTCGCGCCAGGATCGCCGCGCACATGGCGTCACCGATCCAGTCGGCGTACTCGTCGCCGCTCCAGCCTCGGTTGCGGGTGAGCAGACCCCAGACCTCGATGCTGTTCAGTGTCCAGATGCGGTCGCGGGCGGCCTCGACGGTGAGCGAGGGTGCCAACGCTCCGAGAGCATCGACCTTGGCGACCACCATTCCGGTGCCGGTGAGGCGCTGCTGGTCGGTGGTCCGTTGATGTTCCACGAGGTCGGGTTCGCCGAGCGCCGCACCGGCGGCGAGCTGCAGCACCAGCGGGCCGATCCGTTCGGCCACCTGCCTGCCCAACCGCGCATAGCTCCGCAGGAACTCGGCGGCGTCGGTCATCGCGTACATCGCCTTGACCTCGGGCCGCTCGGCCAGCGGTATCGGTTCGTCGTCGCCGGCGAGGGTGACGTCGTACGCGGCTTTCAACAGCTCCCGTTTGGAGCCGATCGAGTTGTACACCGTCTGGGCGCTGACCCCGGCGCGTTCGGCCACCGCACCGACGGTCGTCGGGCCATACCCGTCGGCGGCGAACAGGGCCGCGGCGCTTCGAAGGATCGCCATGCGGGTGTCCCGGGCCTGCTTCGCCCGTGTCGGACTTTCGTATGACCTTTTCCCGTTATTCACTTGATCCTTTCTAAAATCAATTTAGAATGACTCAAGTCAAAGTCTTGCACACGAGAGGACACCTCATGAGCGTCACGCACCCGGCCCCCATGGCCGTCGACGTCGGCCGACCCGGCTGGCGGATCTGGAACCTGGCCGCGGTCTCGGGGCTCACCGCGTACAGCGCGGGGGTGGCCTGGCAGGCCCAGTTCGTCTCCTATCCCCTCTATCGGGCGATGAGCGCCGACGAGTTCCCCGCGTACCACCTCGCCTACAACCATGCCATCCCCGGCGTCGTCATCGTTCCGGGCTTCGTCTCGTTCCTGGCGTGCGCGGCGTTCTGGTGGACCCGGCCGGCCGGCATTCCGAAGCCCGTCGCGGCCGTCGTGGGGGTGAGCGGGGTGGGCGCACTGCTCAGCACGGTGGCGTGGGCGATTCCGATGCACAACCGGCTCGACGACATCGGGCAGGACCCGGCCACGATCAGCAGCCTCATTCAGGCCAACGGCGTCCGTACCGCATTCCTGACGGCCGGCGCGCTCGCGTTGTCGTGGTGCACGGTCAAGGTGATCGGGCGGCTGCGGTCGGTGGCACCGGGCAAAGTCGGCGGATGACCCTCCGCGGCGCTACGGCCGGGCCGGGCGCTCGGCGAGCGTGAATGCCACCAGAGCGATCAGGGCGGAGGCGATCATCACGATCGCGAGCGGGCCGGCGGTGTCCTCCCCGCGAATGCTGACCAGTGGCGACACGAGCGCGGCGAGCCCGAACTGCATGGCGCCCAGTATCGCCGAAGCGCTGCCCGCCGCGTGCGGAACAGCCTGCAGCGCAAGTGCTGTGGCGTTGCCGAACACCAGGCCCAGGCTGCCGACGGCAACGAAGATCGGGATCGCAAGCCAGCCGGGTGGAAGGCCCGCGAGGACGAGAAGACCGAAGGTCATCGTCGCTGCGACGACCAACCCGATGCCGATGCCGACGAGCCGGCGCACGGAATGTGTGCGCGTCAGCCGCGCGGCGAGACCACTGACCGTCATGAGAGCCAAGGCGTTCGCCCCGAATGCCAGTCCGTAGCCGACGGTCCCGAGCCCGATCATCTCCTGGTAGAGGAACGGCGACGCGGAGATGTACGCCATCATCACAGAGAAGGCGAACGCGAAGGCGCACGTATAGCCCACGAATGCACGTGAGGACAGTGCCTTGAGCGGTGATCCGGAATCGGCGTGTTCCCCGGTGGTCCGGGCTCGGCGCTGCGGCGGGAGCGTCTCGCGCACGACGACGATGATCGACAGCAGCATCAGGACGGCCAGCCCCAGGACGACCGCCAGGATCCCCCGCCAGCCGATCGGCCCCACGAGGAACCCGCCGACCAGTGGGGCGATCACCGGTGCCACACCTCCGACGATCATCATCAGACTGAACACGCGTGCCGCGGCTTTGCCGGTCACCAGGTCAGAGATGATCGCGCGACCGATGACCATGCCGGCCGCACCACCCAGCCCCTGGACGAAGCGTGCGATCACGAGCACGGCCACACTGGGCGCCCACACCGCGACCGCGCTCGCGACCACACACAGCGCCGCGCCGACGAGCAGCGGGCGCAGGCGACCCCATCGGTCGGAGATGGGCCCGAAGACCAACTGCCCGAGCGTGACGCCGATGAGGAACGCCGTCAGGGAGAGCTGCACAGCGGTCGCGGACGCGGACAGCTCGTCCGTCATCTGCGGAAAAGCGGGAAGGTACATATCCGTCGCGAACGGCGCGACGGCGGACAACAACGCCAAGACCAGCAGCAACGGCCCGCCCACGGTTCGCGTGGCGGTCTCGGGACGGGCGTGGTCCACATCGGCGGAGGTCTTGATACTCACGGTTGATTATGAAATCATAATTGTTATGGTTTCTCAACCGATGGAGTTGGGCGCTCTGGCCGACGTGATCCTGCGCATCGCACGCAGCATCGAACCTCACCGATTCGGACTCGATCCGCTGACCGACACCGAGTCGGCGGTCCTCCAGTGGGTCGACCGTCATCCCGGCACCTCGCCGAGCGCCACCGCCGCCGCGACCGCGCTCCACAAGAGCAACGTCAGCGTCGCCCTCAAGAGCCTCGAGGCACACGGACTCGTCGAGCGGACCCGAGATCCGCAGGATGCGCGCCTCGTACGTGTCTCCACGACGACACAGGCGCGCCAGAACATCGATCACCTCTATCGAGAATGGTCTGCGTGCCTGACCGAGGCGTTGGGTGGTGACCTCGCGGATGTCGGCGAGACACTCGCGACGCTGACGCGGATCGAGAAGGGCCTGCGCCCCGCGAACTGAACCGTTGGTGCGGGCGCGATTGATTCCACACCGAACCGGGTATCACCGGTCGACCAACTCAACGAGGAGTCGACCCGTGGATACTGCAGTCTGGATCATCATCGCCGTCGTGGTCGTGATCGTTCTGATCGCGGCCGTGCTGCTGTTGCTTCGTGCCCGCCGCCAGCAGCAGCGCGTCAAAGCCCAGCGCATCCGTGAGGGCGCCACCGAGCATGTAGGCGACCTGCGACAACGCGAGGCGATCGCCGAGGAGTCCGATGCGCGGGCACGCAAAGCGCAGGCCGAGGCGGACGCCAAGGCCGCCGAGGCCAAGCGACTGACCGAGCAGGCCCGGACCCACGAGGGACAGGCCACCGAGTCACGGCAGGAGTTCGAGAACGAACTCGCCCGCGCCGACAAGATCGACCCCGACGTCGGCCGCGACGGCACGCGCCGGCGAGCTGCGGACGCCGAGCCCGAATCGGTGCCGGGTCCGGCCACCGATTCCCGCGCGACCCCGGGTTCCGGTCCGGCCCAGAACCCTCAGCGCACCCCGGTTCCGCCGAATACCCAAGAACCCCGCGAGACCCGAATTCCACCCGAAACGCGCTGAGCGGGCGGTGAAGTGGCCGGCTGTACCGTTCACATATGAACACCAGCCCGGAGACCGCGCCCGGCCGGCTGATGGCGGCCGAGATCGCCGAGCAACCGACGCGATGGCGGACCCTCCTCGGCGAGGGGCGAGCTCCCATCGCCGAGGTCGCCGTTCGGATCCGTGCGCGCCGGCCACGTTTCGTCCAGTTCGTCGCGCGGGGCACCAGCGGCCACGCGGCCCTCTACGCCAAGTACCTCGTCGAGATCATCCACCAGATACCGGCAGGTCTCGCCGCGCCGTCGACGATGACGGTGTACGGAGCCCGGCCGGATCTGCGTGATGTCTTGTTCATCGCGGTGAGCCAGTCCGGCGGATCGCCGGATCTGGTGCAGTCGGTCGATGTGGCGCGAGCCCAGGGCGCGCTGACGGTCGCGGTCACCAACAACGACATCTCCCCGCTGTCCGACGCCGCCGAATTACACGTCGATGTCCTTGCCGGGCCGGAGAAATCGGTGGCGGCCACCAAGTCGTACACCGCCGAACTACTGGCCCTGTACCTACTCGTGACGCGGATCGTCGAGGCCGACGACTCGGCCGCGGCGCACCTGCCCGACCTGGCTGACGAACTTCTCGACGCGGGTGGGCAGGTGCGCTCGGTCGCGCAGCGATATCGCTTCGCCCAACGGTTGATCACGACCGGGCGCGGTTACTCCTACCCGACAGCACGCGAGGCGGCGCTGAAGTTGATGGAGACGTCGTATCTCTCGGCGCAGGCGTTCTCCGGTGCCGACCTGTTGCACGGCCCGCTGGCCACGGTCGATCCGCAGGTACCCGTGCTCGCGGTGGTCCCGGCCGGGGTGGGCGGAGACGCGATGCGGCCGGTGCTCGACCGGCTCGCCGAGCGGGACGCCGATGTGTTCGGGGTCGGCTCGCCGGCACTGATCGCCGCGCTCACCGGTGGTATCGCGTTGCCGGGCGGCGTGCCCGACGCGTTGTCGCCGCTGCTGGAGATCATTCCGCTGCAACAATTGGCACTGCATCTGGCGATCGCCCGCGGCGGTGACCCTGACACGCCTCGCGGGTTGGCGAAAGTGACCGAGACCTTGTGACCGCGCCGACCTACGTTCGGTTCAACCCACGGAGTACTTCAACAAGGCGACCCCGTTGCTGAACGACTTCGTCTCGGTCAGCGTGATCTTCATGGTCTCCGTGCCATCCGGGAACAGGCGGCGACCGCGTCCCTGTACCGCCGGGTAGACGAAGAGCCGGTACTCGTCGACCAGGTCGGCCTCGATCAGACTGTGGGTCAGCCGGATACTGCCGGTGACGACGATGTCCTTGCCGTCCTGCTCCTTGAGTTCGCGTACCCGGCCGGGTACGTCGTCGCCGGGCACCACGGTGGAGTTCTGCCACGCAGGGTCGGTCATCGTCGACGAGACGACGTACTTGTCGACGGCGTTCAGATAGTCGGTGACACCAGTCGTGTCGTTCTCCTGGTGCGGCCAATAGCCCCGGAAGTCCTCGAAGGTCTGGCGACCCACCAACAGCGCGTCTGCCTGCGCATCCTGTCGATGGGATTCCTCGACGAGGTCGGGTGCGTCGTCGGTCGGATCGAACCAGGTGGTGAGCATCTCGATCGCTCCGTCCAACGTGATGTTCTGCGTGACGACGAGCTTTCGCATGGCGTTCCTCTCGATGTGTTCGGCGGACGTCACATGGGTAGACCCGGCCGGGGCGCACAATTCATCGGCGACCCCGATCCGACGCCGACCCGCCATGGCCCATATCGCGGTAATCTCCGGCAATGGCACGCCACGACCGGAATACCGACCGCACGCTGGTGTTGCTGCACGGAACACCGTTGACGCCGGAGATCTGGTCGGAAACGGTCGCCTTCCTCGGTGGGCGGAACCTGGTCACGCCCGATTGCACAGATGTGCCGAACTCGCGTGATGCGCAGTCGATCCTGGCCGAGCGGGTTGCTTCGGCGGTGGGCGGCGACCTCGATCTGGTCGGCCATTCCTTCGGCGGTCAGATCGCCATCGACCTCGCCCTGACCCATCCGGACCGCGTCCGCACATTGACCCTCCTGTGTACCCGGGACACGCCGTTCGCGGCCTTCGGACCCGTCGCCACCCAGCTTCGCGCCGGGTCGGGACCGTCGATCGTCGGTTCCCTGGCCCGCTGGTTCACACCCGACGAGCTCATCGCCGACGGATCGGCGGTTCGCGCTGTGCGAGAGCAACTCTCGAGTGCCGACCCCGAACACTGGGCAGCTGCTCTGGCCGCCATCGCGACCTACGATCGATGGTCGCGAGCCGGGTCGCTGACCATGCCCGTCACTCTCGTGGCCGCCGGCAAGGACGGCGTCTCCACTCCGGAGGTGATGCGCGACCTCGCCCGCCGCATCCGCGGTTCGGTTTTCGACCTGCACGCCGAGTGGTCACACTTGTCGGCTTTCACCGAACCGGAATCGCTTGCCCTGCTGATCGATCAGGCAGCCGGCCGCGAGCCATGAGTGCTTCACAGTGATCTCACAGTGAGATTGGAGAGCAACGATGTCCGATCAGTTCATCGACACCACGGTGCAGCCCAGCGGAACCGGTTGCCTGGAATGCGATACGTCGGGGTCGTGGTGGTTTCACCTGCGTCGCTGCGCCGAGTGCGGCCACATCGGCTGCTGCGACGACTCGCTCAACCGCCACGCTCGAGCGCATGCGGCCGCGACCGGCCACCTCGTGATCCAGAGCTACGAGCCGGGCGAGGACTGGTACTGGAATTTCGGGACGGAGGAACTGTTCGCCGGCCCGGCTCTCGCCGAGCCGACCGCGCGACCGCGCGAGCAGGGCGCACCCGGCCCGGCCGAGCGCCTACCCGCCGACTGGCGTGAGCAGCTGCGCAATCGCTGAGTCACCACCTGGTCCCTGAGGAGCCCGGAGCGGCGTCACCACCTGGTCCCTGAGGAGCCCCGGAGCGCTAGCGGAGGGGCGTCACGAAGGGCCGCCCCTGTGTGACCCTTCGAGACCCTTCGAGACCCTTCGAGACGCTCGCAAGCTCGCTCCTCAGGGATCGGGGGCTGGGTCAGGGCTCGGGGGCCTCGTGCGAGGAGGAGGGCTTCGTCGACGAAGATGTGGCCGTCGTCGCCGGAGCAGTCGGTCCGGTCGTCGTGGCCGGTGTGACGGTGGCCGGTTCGGTCGCGGTGGAGCCCGTTGCGGCAGAGCCGGTATCGACACCCGCGCCGCCGGTTCCGTTGCCGTTGAGTTGATCCGAGTACTGCCGAAGGAACTGGTCGTGCGTCATCGGCGTGACCTTGTGTTTCTCGTGACGGAGCCCGATGTACAGCGCCGGGATCATCAATGTCACGAGTATGAAGATCGGTAGTCCGACAACGGTGATCACCTCTTGGAGGGCGCTCAGTCCGGCCTCACCGCCCAGGACGATCAGGGTGGCGGCGACCGCACCCTCGGTGATTCCCCAGAAGGCGCGCTGGCGGACCGGACCCGCTTCGGCGTCACCGGAACACAACATGTCCACCACCAGGGATGCCGAGTCCGACGACGTGGCGAAGAACAATGCCACCACCACGACCGCGATGCCCTGGATCAATGTCGTCAACGGGAAGTTCTCGAAGAACTCGAACATCGCCAGCGGAACACTCTCGGCCACCGCAGCCGAGATGGTGCCACCGTCGCCACCGATACCGTCGATCTCCATCGCGGACCAGCCGAAGATCACGAACCAGACGAGGGTGAACAGCGACGGCGCCAACAGCACTCCGACGACGAACTGGCGGATGGTGCGCCCGCGAGAGATACGGGCGAGGAACACACCCATGAAGGGCGCCCAGGTCACCGTCCACGCCCAATAGAAGACGGTCCAGCCGCCTTGCCAGCCCCAACCGCCGTCCTTGGTGAACTCGGCCATGGCGTCGTTCCACAGTGCGAGCGGGATGATGTCGGAGGCGTAGGTGCCGAGGCTCTCGATGAGTTGCCGTAGCAGGAAGACGGTGTCGGAGAAGATCAGAACGAAGATCATCAACCCGACCGCGGTCAGGATGTTGATGTTGGAGAGGCGCTTCACACCTTTTTCGAGACCGACGATGATCGATGCCGTCGCCACCACGGTCAGCGTCGTGATGATCAGGACCTTCGCCCACACCGAGTTCGGCAGCCCGACGAGTTCACTGAGACCGGCGTTGATCTGCGACGTCCCGAGGCCCAGCGAGACCGCCAGACCGAAGACGGTTCCCAGGATGGCGACCACATCGATCGTCTTGCCGATCGGGCCGCGGATTCGCTCCTTGAGCACGGGATAGAACACCGACGACACACGCATCGGCAGCTTGTACCGGTAGATGAAGTATCCGAAGGCCAAACCGGGCAACGTGAAGATCGCCCAGGTGTGCAGACTGAGGTGGTAGAGCGAGATGCTCATGGCATCTTCGGCCGCTTCGGGACTGTAGGGCTGTACCCCCTCGAAGGGCGGATTGGAGAAGTGCGAAATCGGTTCCGCCACACCCCAGAACATCAGGACGGTACCGATACCACCAGCGAAGAGCATGGCAAACCAGGACAGGTTCGAGTAGGCCGGTTTGTCGCCGTCGTCGCCCAGACGGAGTTTGCCGTAGCGACTCAGCGCGACCCAGATGAGGAAGACCAGCCAGACCGTCACGCCGAGGATGAAGAACCATCCGAGGTTGGTGACGATCCATTCGCGACCGGTGCCGAATGCGTCCCCCACCCAGTCCTGGAACACAAGGAACAGGATCAGCAGGGTGATGGTCAGGCCTGCCGACCAGAAGAAGATCTGTGGGTTCGTCTTGAGGCCGAGTTTTCGAGCAAGCGTGTCCACGGGGTGCCGTCTCCATCCTCGACGGCTCGGTATCGGGTGCGTTGCTGCGTTTCGTGTACGTGTCGGATGAACCGTCGACTGAACTTCAGCATCGTCCGTCACAGTCGCGATGGCCACCGATGCAATCGAGTCGTTACATTCGCCGGATTCGTCGTGTTGCCGGAGTTGCGGTTCGCGCGATGGGCTTCCGACGAACCCAGAATGCCGCCCAGGAGCTGATCACGACGGCGAACACGGTGACCTGCGCGGCCACCATGGCGGTGTCCGGATAGAGGACTCCGGTCAGATAGTGATCGATGAATCCCTCTGCCGGCAGGGCGGCCATTCCGGCTGCGTCGCGTGCCCGGCGTTCCAGCCAGGTCAACGGGCACTCGACAACACTGGTGACCATCACGACCGCCCAACCGACCGTGAGCAGGTGCGGCCAGATGGTGCGCGGGAATCGGAGCGCAATCCACCCGCCGACGATCAGATACCCGACGAACAGCAGATGGAGAGCCACCGCGATTCCGACGACGACGTTGTACACGGGACATCTCCTGCTGCTTCGTCACACCTCTCCGCATGTACAGGATGCGCGTTCCGCGCCTCATCCGCACCAAGGACTCGAGACCGATCTGCACGCCGAGTTGGCCATGATCGTTCGGGTGACTTACGATCTCCCGCATGCTCGACGATCTCGACGCCGCGTCGCGTGCGCAGGCCCGCCAGTTGGTGACCGAATTGGAGCGCGCGGCCGACGCCATCGTCGACGACCTCGAACGAGTTCCCCGTAGTGCCGCCGGCACCGCCGACAAGCGCGCCGAACTGTTCGAGGTGCGCAGGTACATCCAGCGCCTGCAGCAGCGATACCACCTCACCGCAGCCCAGAGCTGAACAGCGGACGGACAGCCACCCAAGGGTATCCGCAGGGGCCATCTGGTGGTCCGAAGTACGAAAGGCTCGGGCTCGTCGAATCGACCGCGCTCAAGCGTCGTGGTGCATCGTGATGTTGTGGGAGTCGGCCATACCGTTCGACCCGTTGAGCTCCGCGTTGGCCCGCCGCTCCACGAGAAGCGGCACGAAATCGCGCACACGGATGCCGTCGAAATGCCGGTACGCGGATTCGACCGCGGCGGCCACCGTCTCACTCGGACGATCGGAATAGGCCTCGATCAGTCGCTCCTGGACCTCGCCGATCTGCCGGCGTTCGTCGTCGTCCGTCACGGGACCAGCCTAGGAGTTCTCCTGCTCCACTACCGGGCAAAGCCGACTCTGTTCATGGACTGTTCATGGACCCGAGTCCGTTTATTGCTCGGGCCGGTATTCGCTCAGAACGCCGCGGGTACCCGGTTGAGCGCCAACGACGGGCTCTCGTACTCACCGACCGTGCGCTTGGGCAGCTTCACCTCTGGCGCCTCCAGCGGCGCATACGGCACGACGTCGAGCAGATGGGTGATGATGTCGAGCCGACCGCGTTTCTTGTCGTCGGTGTTGGCCACGTACCACGGCGCCCAGCCGGTGTCGGTGTAGCGGAACATGTCGTCACGGGCGCGCGAGTAGTCGTCCCAGTGCGTGTAGGACTTCAGATCCATCGGTGACAGTTTCCAGTACTTACGCGGGTCGTCGATGCGGCTCTGGAGGCGAAGTGTCTGCTGTTCCTCGCTCACCTCGAGCCAGTACTTGATCAGCAGAATGCCCGACCGGACCATCGCACGCTCGAATTCCGGTGCGTCGGCGAGGAACTGCTGCGCCTGCTCCTCGGTACAGAAACCCATGACCCTTTCGACGCCGGCGCGGTTGTACCAACTCCGGTCGAAGATCACGACCTCCCCTGCCGCCGGGAGATGCGGCACATAGCGCTGCATGTACATCTGCGACTTCTCGCGCTCGGTAGGGGTCGGCAAGGCCACGACGCGGAACACCCGCGGACTGACACGTTCGGTGAGCGACTTGATCACCCCGCCTTTGCCGGCGGTGTCGCGGCCCTCGAACACGATGCACACTTTCGCTCCGGTCGACCGCACCCATTCCTGCATGGCGACGAGCTCGGCGTGCAGCGGCTTGAGATGCTTGCGGAACTCCTTGTTCGTCATCAACGGGTTCGTCTTCAGCGGGTCGGTGACCGGGTCACCGGACTGCCCGTGCTTCTTCGACTTGCCGACCTTGTCGCCCATCGGACGACCCTATCTCGTTGCGCTTGGTCAGTGTTCGAGCACTGCTTTGAGAAAGGCGCGGGTCCGCTCCTCGTGGGGATCGGTGAAGATCTGCTCGGGGCCGCCTTCCTCGACGATGCGGCCCTGGTCGAAGACGAGCACACGGTCGGCGACGTCGCGGGCGAATCCCATCTCGTGCGTCACGATCAGCATCGTGATGTCGGTGGTATCGGCGATCCTGCGCAGCACTTCGAGAACGTCGGACACGAGCTCCGGGTCCAGCGCCGACGTCACCTCGTCGAGCAGCAGGATGTCGGGGTCCATCGCCAGTGCTCGGGCGATCGCCACCCGTTGTTGCTGACCACCGGACAGCTTCGTCGGATGGGCATTCTCCTTGTCCTGCAGGCCGACCGTCGCCAGCAGCTCGCGGGCACGGGCGATCGCGTCCGCCTTGCTCTTGCCCTGCACATGGATCGGCGCCTCGGTGATGTTCTGCAGCACAGTCATGTTGGGGAAGAGGTTGAACTGCTGGAAGACCATCCCGATCTTGGACCGCACCATGCGCAGATGCTTCTCCGATGCCTTCACCAGCTTGTCGCCCTTGTACTGATGGGTCAGCGGCTCTCCCTCCACCCAGATCACGCCGTCATTGGCGTCCTCGAGGGTCATGAGGAGCCGGAGGATGGTGGTCTTACCCGACCCGCTGGGCCCGATGAGTGCGACCCGCTCTCCCCGTCCGACACGGAAATCGAGATGGTCGAGCACCACGTGGTCACCGAACTTCTTGACCACCTTGTCGAACACGATCATCGAGTCGGACACGGCTTGATCAGACGAGACCTGATCGGGCCTGCTCTGGTCGGGCACGGGGTCAGTAGGCAAGGGACTTCTCCAGCTTTCGGATCAAGATGGACGTGGGGTAGCTGGCGATCAGGAAGATGACGCCGGCGATCGTGATCGGCTCCAGGTACTGGAAAGTGCGCGCGCCGTACTGCTGTGCCGCGGTGACCATCTCGACCACCGTGATCGCGAACAGGAACGGCGTGTCCTTGAACATCGAGATCGCGTAATTGCCCAGTGCCGGAGTGGTGTTGCGGATCGCCTGCGGCAGAACCACGGCGCGCCATGTCCTTCCGGTCGGCAGTGACAGCGCATGCGCCGCCTCCCACTGTCCGCGTGGCACGGAGTCGATGCCCGCGCGATACACCTCGGCCATGTAGGTCGAGTAGTGGATGCCGAGCACCACGATGCCGATCTGCAGCGCAGAGAACTGCGGGAGCAGATAGTAGGCGAACAGCAGTTGCACCACCAGCGGTGTCAGCCTGATGAATTCGCAGATCATCCGAACGGGCACGGTCACGAACACCGGCCCGACCCGTCGGACGACTGCGATGGCCAGTCCGAGCACCGCCGCGATCAGGAAGCCCAGCACCGTGGCGATCAAGGTGATCTTGAAGCCCTCGAGCAGGATCGGCAGGCAGTCCCGGGCGCGTTCCCAACTCCAGTCGACGTTCATCGGCCCACCCCCACGTTCTCGTCGACGCGCTCGGGACGCAGACTGAGCACCTCACGCAGCGTCGGGCCGACACCGAGCCGCGACTTGGCCCGCATCTCCATCAGATTCATGACCAACGTCAGGATGTAGGCGAGACAGAAATACAGGACGAGTCCGATCCCGAACGAGAACAACGTGTCGCCGGTCCCTCGTCGCAGCTGCTCGATCTGGTATGTCAGGTCCTGTAGGAGGATGAAGCTGGCCAACGCGCTGCCCTTCAGCAGCTGGATCAGCAGGTTGTTCAGTGGCGGGATCATCTGGACCCAGGCCTGGGGGAAGATGACCCGATGTAGCCGCTGCCATGCCGAGAAGTTCAGGGCGATCGCGGCCTCGCGTTGCGGCGCGGGAATCGCTGCCAGCGATCCGCGCACGACCTCGGCGGCGTACGCCCCGTAGTTCAGGCCGAGCGCCAGGATGCCGCAGAACATCGGCTCCAGTTCGTAGCCGAACAGCGGGAGCACATAGAACAGCCAGAACAGCTGCACCAGCAGCGATGTGCCCCTGAAGAACTCGACGATGAATCGGGCGGTGCCGCGGATCGCGACCGGACGCGCGCCCTCGGCGACACCCAGGATGATCGCCAGCACGAAAGCCAGTGCCGCACCGCCGAGCGTCAGATAGACAGTGGTGAGGATGCCTTCCTGGATGCGTGGCCAGGCATCCAGGAAGGCCTCGAGGTTGTCACCCACGTGTGGTTACTCGTCGCCCCTCAGATGTTGCCCGCGCACAGATCCTCGGTGGTCAGTTCGGGGTCGGGCAGCTCTTCCTCGGTGAACCCGAACTCGCCGACGATGGACAGGTACTTCTCCGGGTCGGAGGTGATCTTCTCCAGTTCCGCGTTGTACGCGTCGAGAAGTTCCTGGTCGCCGGTCCGGAAAACAGTGCCACCCGCGCCGACCTGCGGCACCCCGTCGATCACGGCGACGAAGGACTCGGTGACGTCGACCGGGGCGTCGGGATTGTTGTTCTTCATCCAGTTCAGCGAGATACCGGTCAGTGCGAACACGTCGGCACGCCCTGAGGTCACCGCGTCCATGCCGTCCTGCGGGGTCGCCACCTGCATGCTCTCGATGTTGAGGCTCTCCGCGTAGTCGGATTCGATGGCGCCGGTCATGGTCGCCAGACGGGCGCCGCTGCCGGCCACCGACTGCATGTCGGTCAGGTTCATCGGATTGCCGGTGGGCACCATCAGCGCCGTCGTGTAGTTGAACTCGGGATCACTGAACGAGGCCTGCTCGCAGCGTTCGGGCAGGATCGACATTCCCGCGCTGACCACGTCGAATCGGTTGGCCTGCAGCCCCGGGATGAGCGCGCCGAAGTCGGCGTTCACTCCCTCGACCGTCTCGATTCCGAGGTTGCCGAAGATCTCTCGGTGCAGCGCGACAGTCGCGCCGGTCAATTGTCCGTTCTGCTCGAACGAATACGGTGCCTCACCTGCGAAGCCGACGGTCACCGCGCCCTCTTCCTGCAGCTGTTCCAGCAAGCTGGAATCACCGCCGGAATCGGTCGACGAACACGCCGCGAGGCTCGCACCCACCAGGACCGCGCAGGCCACCGTGCGAACGGATCGACGATGCAGAATTTTCTTCATCACTGACATGAACTCAGCCTTCCGGGACGAGCCGGGACGCACCCGCCGTGCAGGCCAGAGCCCATGCTCCGGTCTTGGAACCGACGCCCAACTTCTCCGCTTTGATCGCTTCGTTTGCCTTGTGAACGTAACACGAACTGTCGGGACCGCTCAGCGGACCTGACGGGAAGCAACCGACGGCCAACTTCGCAGCGCGGAGCCGTTGCGCAGCGAAACACCAAGTGCCGGAGCCTGAGTGACCACACCACCTCGTCTCGGTGAAACCACCTTGCTTTCAAAGCAAGGTGTACTCACCGAAGCGAGGTATGTGCGGCGAGTACTCCACAGCCGACTCGTCGTCGTGAGACCATGACAGCGGTCGGCCGATGGCCCGACCGCCGAGACCGAAGCGCGAGGTGACGACGCCGGTGAGCGATGACCCCGAGGTGGCCACCGTGGACGACGCGCTCGCGGCCGTCGACGAGGATCCGCACTACCTCTCCGGGCAGTTGCTGACCTATCTCGGCAACAAGCGGGCACTGCGCACGCAGATCGATCACGCAGCGCAGGTGGTGCAGTCGCGCCTCGGCCGGAAGCTGGTCATCCTGGATGCGTTCTCCGGCAGCGGATCGGTCTCCCGATTGCTGAAGGCGCGGGCAGCGAGGATCGTCGCGAACGACCTCGAATCGTATGCGCGGGTGATGAGTGAGTGTTTCCTGGCCAATCGGTCCGAGGTGGACACCGATCACCTCGCCGCCATCGTCGACGAGCTCAATGCGATTGTCGATCAGGGATATTCGGTCCACGGATTCGTCGAGAAGCTCTACGCCCCCGACGACGACCACCACATCCGCGCGGGCGAGCGAGTCTTCTACACCCGCGACAACGCCCGGCGGCTCGACGCGTACAGCACCCTCATCGGCGAACAGGACCCGGCCGTCCGGCCGTTACTGCTGGGCCCGTTGCTGTCGCGGGCATCCGTGCACGCCAACACATCCGGGGTCTTCAAGGGTTTCCACAAGGACAAGCTCACCGGGATCGGACGGTTCGGTGGCTCCGGCGAGGACGCCCTCCTGCGTATTCTCGGCACCATCCGGCTCGAGCCACCGGTACTCAGTCGGCACCACGCGGAGGCGACTGTCCTGCAGATGGACGCCAACGACCTGCCCGATCACCTCGGCCCGGTGGATCTCGCCTATCTCGACCCTCCGTACAACCAGCACCCGTACGGCTCCAACTACTTCATGCTGAATCTGCTGACGGACTACCGTCGGCCCACCGCGATCAGTCCGGTCTCCGGGATCCCGACCGACTGGAACCGGTCTCGGTACAACGTCCGCCGGGAGTCCGCCGACCTGATGCGGGATCTGGCGACATCATTGGACGCCCGGTTCCTGCTCGTGTCCTTCAGCGACGACGGCTTCATCGCGCCGGAGGAGATGATCGACATCCTCCGTTCGGTCGGTGAAATCACCGAATTCCGATTCCGGTACAACACCTTTCGTGGCTGCCGCAATCTGCGTGACCGCAGCGCCCACGTTACCGAGCATCTCTACCTCGTCGAGAGATCCTGACGACGCACGCCGCCCGGCTGCCCATTTCGCCACTCGGGCCCGCCCGGGTCTGCCAGAATCACCCCGGTGCGGATCGGGATGACCATGCCGGTGATGGAACCGTCACTGGATGTAGACATGTTGCGAACCTGGGCGACCGGCATCGACGACGGGCCGTTCTCGTCGCTGTGCTGGGGCGAACGCATCGCGTTCGACAACCCGGAGTGCCTGACCCTGCTCGGCGCGCTGTCGGCGTGGACGCAGCGGGTGCAGCTGGTGACCACCGTCGTGGTGCCCCAACTGCACGACCCGGTGATGCTGGCCAAGTCCCTGGCCACCGGCGACATGCTGTGCGGTGGCCGGTTGTCCGTCGGCCTGGGCGTCGGCGGTCGACACGAGGACTACCACGCGGTCGGTGCGGACCCGTCGACCCAGACGATGCGCGGCCTGGCCGAGCGTGCGGACATCCTGCGTCGCGTGTGGGCGGGCGAGAAGATCACCGAATCGGTCCTGCCCGTCGGTCCGCCGCCCGTCCGGCGCGGCGGTCCCGGGTTGCACATCGGTTCGACCGGACCGAAGACCATCCGCAGCGCCGCCGCGTGGGCGGACGGCGTCACCGGCGTCACGCTCGACCTCGATCTGGACAGGCAGAGTGAGCTTTTCGACGTTGCCCGGACCGCCTGGGCGGACGCCGGTGCTCGCCCGCCGCACCTCGCGACATCATTCTGGTTCGCCCTCGGTGACGGCGACGGCCCGCGTGAGCAGATCCACCGCCATCTGCGCCGCTACATGAACTGGATTCCGGCGGAGTTCGTCGACGCGATCGCCCCCACGACGGGATGGGCGGGGACCGACGCCGAACTCGTCGAGGTGCTCCGACGATTCGCCGCCATCGGCACCGACGAGGTGCACCTCATCCCGACCAGCTCCGACCCTGATCAGTTGCGACGGGCGGCCGAGGTTGTGGCCGAGTTCGTCTGATCGGTTGCCCCCTCGGCGAGCGATGCATCCAACGCCAGCAACTGATCTGGCCGTACCGCCCGCAACACCGCCAACGTGGCCGTCACGGCGATGTCGCACGCGATGTCGATGTCCGCGCTCTCCACGATCAGTGCCCGATAGCAGACGTCCAGGCTGATGCCGATCAGCAACGACGCCAACGTGTCCGCGCTGGCGTCGATCTCCGCACCCCGAGCGGCGTAGTTCTGCCGCAGGCGTTCGGCCACCCGCGGCTCGAGCGTCTTGTACAGCTGCCGACCGGGACCCTCGGACTCCTGTCGCCGACCGAGCAGCAACCGCAGCCCCTCGGGGTTGCGACGGGCATACTCGAACGTCGCCTCCACCGAGTGCTGGGCGCGGGCCCCGTACGACATGTCCTCGCTCTCGTCGTACGCCGCGACCATCCAGTCGGTGAAGCCGGCCAGCTCACGCGCGATCATCCGTTCCACCAAGGCGTCCCGCGACCCGAAATGCGCGTAGAGCGTCACCCTCGTGGTACCACCGCGCTCGGCGATCATGTCCATCGTCGACCGCTCCACGCCGAAATCTGCGACCACCGCGCGGGCTGCATCGAGCAACTGGTCGTCGGTGGGACGATTGCGGGTGTTGCGCGGGCGCGGACGACGGCGCGAACCGTCACCTCGTCCGGACTTGGTCACAGTGCGCTCCTGATGTCTCGTCGTGGCCGGGCGTCCCGGACCACGACGATCGTCGTCCCCAGGACACCGACCAGTGATGATTCCGTGCCGACCGGACGCCCGTCATTCCGGGTCGTCCGCACCACCCGATCGGCCGAAGTAGGCAGCCTCGACCCGGTCGCGGCCGGCCCGGAGTTCACGCGCCGACCCCGCCAGCGCAACCCTGCCATGATGCAGGACGACAGCGGAGTCCGCGATGCCGAGCGCCAGGTCGATGTGCTGCTCCACCAGCACGACAGCCATGTTCTGCTCGTCGGCGATGGCGCGCAGCCGGGGCAGCAGGTCCTGGACGAGGACGGGTGCCAGCCCCATGCTGAGCTCGTCGATCAGCAGGACGGACGGCCTGGTCAGCAACGCCTTGGCCAGCGCCAGCATCTGCTGCTCGCCGCCGGAGAGGTTGCCGCAGCGCCGGCCTCGGAGCGTCTGCAGTTTGGGGAAGTACTCGTAGACGACGTCGATGGGAGTGCCGCCCTTGCGGCGCGCGAGCCGGAGGTTATCGGTGACCGAGAGGCGGTGAAACAACCCGCGATTGTCGGGAACGAGGGTCACCCCGCGACGGGCGTTGCGCTCGACGCGGCTGTCGATGGGTGTGCCCATCGCGGTGATCGTTCCGGACATGACCGGCAGCGCCCCCACGGCAGAGAGCAGCGTCGTGGTCTTGCCGGCCCCGTTGGGCCCGAGCAACGCGAGGATCTCTCCCGGGTGCACGTCGATGCTCAGTTCGCGGACGGCGGGTACACCGAAGTGACCGACCGTGACCTTGTCGAACGACAGCACGGGTGCGGCGGGGCCGGAGCCCCCGGTGGTCGTGTCGTCGGAAACCGTCGGCGTGGTCATCGTGATTCCCCTCCGGTGTCGCCGGCGTCGGTGCCGGTGGTCGATGATTCCGTCGTGGGCGGCGTGCCTGCCTCGTTCGCCGACTCCGCGTGGGTGTCCGCCTCGACTTCGGCACTGCCGAGGTAGGCGGCCACCACAGCCGGGTCGTCCTGGATCTCCGTCGGGGTCCCCGAGGCGATCACCCGCCCGAAATCGAGCACGTACAGCCGGTCGCAGACGTCGAGGACCAACGACATGTCGTGGTCGATGAGGAGGATGCCCACACCGGTGGCGGCGATCCGTCGGAGTTCGTCTCCGAACGCCAGACTCTCGTGGGTGTCGAGACCGGCCGCCGGTTCGTCGAGCAGCACGAGCCGGGTGTCGCCGACCAACGCCCGTGCCACACCGACCAACTTCTGCTGACCGAGCGTCAGCTCGTCCGGGCGACGGTCCGCGACATCGGTCAGCCCGACGACGTCGAGAGCCTTCTCGACGACGCCTGCGGCCGGCCGCGAGCCGTTGAGCACGTCGGTGACCAACGCGCGCAACCCCACTCGCTGAACTGCGACGGCGAGATTCTGTTCGACGGTCAGGTCGGCGAAGAGCTCGCCGGCCTGCCAGGTGCGGGCCATGCCGACTCGCCGCCGGCGATGTGGGGAGGCCCGGTCGATCCGTTGTCCGGACACCAGCACCTCGCCACTGGACTTCGCGAATCCGGTGACCGCGTCGACGAAGGTCGTCTTGCCGGCGCCGTTCGGTCCGATGAGGCCCACGATCTCGCCGGCGCCGACGGTGATGTCGATGTCGGCGTTGGCGGTGACACCGCCGTAGTGGACCGAGAGACCGCGCGTCTGCAACAGGAGTTCGGCGTCGGCGCTGATCGTGGTGTCGGTCATCGCGTCAGGCATTGAGTCCCGCCTTCGAGGTCGTCGGTGTGACAAGCGATGTGGACGTTCCACCGTCGTCGTCCGTGGTGGCTGTGGCATGGCCGCGCCGGGCCCGCAGCTTGTCACCGAGTTCGGTGAACGCACCGGCGATGCCCACCGGGTTCAGGATGGCCGCCAGCAGCAGTCCGGCAGCGGCGATGATCTCGTAGTACTCCCCCAGGTTCAGTGTCTGGTTGAGGAAGACGTAGCCGACGCCGAGTGGTCCGACGATGCCGGCGATGAACGCACCGGACACCGAGGTGATGCCGCCGACATAGGTCATCGCGAGCAGGACCAGGCCCACCATGACGGTGAACGAGCCTGCCGACAATTGGCCGCGGCTGTATCCGATCAGGCAGCCGCCGATCCCGGCCAGGAACGCCGAGAGCGCGAATCCGAGCAGCTTGGTGGAGGCCACGTTGATCCCGACCGCGGCCGCGGCCCGCTCGTTCGAACGCACCGCCAAGAAGGCCCGTCCCGTGGAGCCTGCCATGAATCGCATGACGATCAGCGTCGCGATCGTGACGACGACGAGCACCAGCAGCGAGAACCTGATGGTCACCAGGTTCGTGCCGTCTCGCACACCCAAGTCGAGACCGAAGAGCGACGGGTCGGTGATCAGATTGCCTTCGTACGCGGTGATTCCGGGATTGTTGAACACGAACCCCTGGATCGCGATCGCCGCCGCCAGGGTCACGACGGCCAACTGCGCGCCACGGATGCGCAACGCGGGAACACCGACGAGAATGCCGAATCCCGTGGCGATCAATGCGGCGAGCAACATGTCGATCGGGAACGGCACATTCCAGTTGACCGTCAGCTTCGACAGCGCGAATCCCGCGGCTCCGGCAAAAGCCATGGAGGCCAACGAAATCTGTCCCAGGTATCCGGTCAGCAAGACCAGCGACAGCGCGATCAGGGCGAGGATGATCGACGTCACGACACCGAATCGCCACGTACCGTCGGTCAGCAGGATGGCTGCGACCACCACAGCGAGCACGGCGATCGTAGGGATCGGCCGGATCTGCGGAATCCGCACCGCCGGCATCTTCACCTCGCCGAGCGAACCGCGTGACGGTATCCGGCCGCCCATCAGGAACAGCGCGACGACGATGATGACAAATGGCACCGCGTCGCCCAGACCGGCCTGGGCCCAGTCCGGCCACCAGTCCTTGGTCGTCAGCCAGGTGATGACGGCCTGGAAGGAACCGAGCGCAAGCCCGGCGGCGCAGGCGATCCCGAACGAGGTGAGTCGACCCAGCAGCGCAACCGCGAGCGCCGGGATCACGTAGAACGTGTAGTTGGTCAGGTTGAGGCCGATGGTGAAGGAGGCGAGCACGGCGATCAATCCCGTTGCCGCACCGGTGATCACCCAGACGATGGCCGCCAACCGGTCCGGCGAGTAGCCGACGAGTCGGGCGGCGAGCTCGTCCTCGGCTCCGGCGCGGGTCGCGACGCCGAGTCGGGTGAGCCGGAAGTACGCCCAGAACAGGGCGGCGATGACGATCGCGATTCCGGCCAGGATGAGGTCGGAGACGTTGATGACCGCACCGGCGAACTCGACGGTGTCGTCGGGCAGAATCCGCAGGGCCAGCAGGTCGTCGGTGTCGAAACGGAGGTGGACCAGCGCCTGGATGAAGAGCATCAGGCCGACCGAGGCGACCACCTGCGCCAGCACCGGCGCCTGCCGCAGCGGCCGGAACACCAGGTAGTGCGCGATGATCGCCCACACGATCGCGGATGCGACGCCGATGATGAGGGCGGGCCACATCATCACCGGACTGTCTTCACTGCCGATGGGGATTCGGCCGATCGGGAGGACGAGATCCCCCGAGGTGCGCAGGGCGGCAACGGTGTAGACCGCCCAGAGGCCGAGCGCACCTTGCGCGAAGTTGATGATGCCCGTCGCCGCGTAGACCCCGACCAACGACGACGCCAGCACGGCGTAGACCGCTCCGACGGCGAGACCGAGAAAGGCGAACTGCAGGAACTGACCCATACCGAACCTAACGATCGATGCGCTCGAGAGCGCGTGGTGGAAGCCGGTGACGGGTCGGGGGGGGGGGGGGGCGGGG